>NZGX01000047.1 GCA_002691085.1 Rhodospirillaceae bacterium
TAAATGAAGCCTCTGATGCTGTAAATGAAGCCTCTGATGCTGTAAATGAAGCCTCTGATGCTGTAAATGAAGCCTCTGATGCTGTCAACTTATCTGATAATGAAGGTAATACTCCAGATACAGTAGAGGAAGATAACCTCAATGAATTAGAAGATGCCAGTGAATCTAAAGAAAATGACTTATCACAAGATGATCATGATGAAGTTGGCCAGAAAATTGCAGACAGTATTAACAACGTTGACGATACATTGACTAAAATTGAAGACACAAGTTCGGGAAATCATTTGGAAGATGCACCTGTATTCCCAAGCAAAGGTGAATTTAAGGTAACTGGTAAGGAAAGCTTAGTGGCTGAGAAAGTTAAGGATATGTCAGGCAAGCATTTTAGTGATTTAGCTAAAGTAGTTGCTGAGGAAAGATCAATTTCTCTTGGTAATCATGGATTATCATTAGAAGAATTGGTTAGGGAGATCTTAAATCCAATTTTAAAGGATTGGTTAGATCAAAATTTACCGCATATGGTTGAAAGAATAGTAAAACAAGAGATTGAATTGATTGTTAATCGTTCTGAAAGATTGGATGAGTAATTCCTTTAGAATCGATAAATTAAGCTTATTAAAGATTCGCTTTCAATAATACCGTCTAGATTTTTTTACTATTTTAATAAGAAATATTGAAGATATATTCTTTCCTAACTCAGTAATCCTCAAAAATAAATGTTAAAGCGTATATTTTGTTCACCTGTTGGTCATTAATTTCACTGATCGGTGCAAACATGCATCATATTGCCATAAAATAAATACGCATTAGGGTAAAGTTCGACTATACAGATACAATAGTTTAGATATTTATACCGTGGGGGGATATTTTTTTCCTCTTATAAATTAACCGGTTTTCGTTCTATTTTAGAACACAAATCAGCTGAGGTACTTATGAAAGTCAAAAAGTTATTATTAGCGGCTGTTGTTACGGCAATAGCTCTACCTCCTTCTGGGTCTTTTGCCCAGGGGTTAGCGCTTGAAGAGATTGTTGTTACAGCTCGTAAGCGTGATGAGAATATTTATGAAATTCCAGTTTCGGTGTCTTCATTTAACCAAACACAACTTGATAGAGCAGGTATCTATCAAATTGATGAGTTAGGTGCATTAACTGCTGGTATGGATTATGAAGCAACGACAGCAACTGGGGGTAGGTCTAACCCTGCTCTGCGTTTCCGTGGAATGAATCAACAAATTATTACACCTTCTACTCAAGTTGGTGCTTTGTTTTGGGATGGTTCCTACATGGGCGCTGGGGGAGCTATCGTTCCAGTTGGGGATTTAGAGCGTGTTGAAGTGATTAAGGGTCCTCAAACAGCCTACTTTGGTCGTAATACATTTACTGGAGCAGTAAACTACATTCCAAGAATGCCTAATATGGAAGAATGGGAAGGAAATGCTTCATACAGCTGGTCACCTTCACAGCATGATGAGCACAATATTCAAGCAGCAGTTGGTGGTCCTCTTGGAGATAGCGGTCTTGGTATAAGATTATGGGCTGGCTATGACCAAGATGGTGGTGACTTTGATACTCAAGATGGTGAGGCTTATGCAGTCTTTAAAGCAGCATCTGTAATGGGAACACTTGCTTATGATAATGGTGAAAACCTTAGAGTTAAGGTTTCTGGTTATCTTGTGAATGCAGAAAATAACGGTACATCTGCAGGAGTAAGTTCGTTAGGTCCTGATGGTACTGCTTCAGGTAGTTGTGGAATTACATATACTGGTAATTATTTTAACCCAGCTACTGGAGAAAAAACTCCATTCACAAGACCAATTAATGATTATCCAGGTAATACTTTCTGCGGTAATTATCCAAATGGTGAAAATATTGTCATGCCATTAACTGTAAGACCGGTTGCTGCTCAAGCTTTCTTGGGTGGTGCAGCTCGTATTGCTATGATGTCAAACCTTCATCCGCTTTTAGCTAAGTACAATCTTTTAGAGGATTGTGGTGGCAAACTCTGTGGAAACGATAACACAAGACGCATTCAATTAGGCGTTGAGTATGATGTTAGCGATCACGAAGTTTCTTTCAAGGCGTCAAGAGCAGCTACAGGATCACAAGATGTTCGTGATTTCTGGTTTGGTGTTATGAATGTTCCAGGTACAGTATTCATCGTTGGTTTAAACCTTTATAGTCGTGAGACGTTTTTTGAAGGTCGTTTGACTTCTCCTCAAGATCAGGCTTTCAGATATTCCATAGGTATAAGTGATTATTCACTTCGTTACAGAAACGGACGTGCTCCAACGGGTGGCCAGTTAACTCCTGGTACTTATCCTGATGTTGACTTCCAGGACTCGACAACAACAGCTATCTTTGGATCAATTGATTATGACTTCAGTGATGCTTTTACGATATCTCTTGAAGCTCGTTATACAGATGAAAAATCAACAGCTATTGTTCAAGGAAATCCTAATAGAGCTTGTGGAGCAAGCCCTGTGTGTAATGAAGAAAATGAATATGATGACTTTATTCCAAGGGTTATCTTAAGCTATCAGCCATATGAAGGTGCAACTGTTTATGGAAGTTATTCCTACAGTTCTCTTCTTGGTGTAGCAACACAGGCTGCATTCATTAACCAAGTTGCTCCTCAGGTTATTCCTGCTGATCAAGTTGCAGCTCTCGGACTTTATACTAAACCTCAAGAGAACGTTCAGTATGAGTTAGGTTGGAAGCAAATATTAGATAATTGGGCTTTCACTTTTGCAGTCTTTCACGCTGACTGGAAGAACCAGCCTTTTGCATCTGTGATTCTTCTACCAACTGGTGGAACCACAGCATACAGAGGTCCAGGTGATTCTAAGTACAAAGGGTTTGATTTTGAATTTCAGGGTCAGCCAACTGATTGGTTACAACTTGCAGGAACACTTGCATATACTGATGCGAATATGAAAAACTTCTCATCACGTGGTTCAAATGAATTTGCAGTTTTAGGATCAGGTGGACTTTCTGTTGATAACAGTGGAAATAAAGCACGTAATATTCCAGCATGGACAGCGTCATTAAGTCCAACAATTCTAGGATCTGTTGGAGATCGTGACTGGTTCTTTAGAACTGACTTTACTTACCATTCTAAAACATGGGCAGATTATTCTCAGTTTAACAGAGCACCTGATAGGTTCAGAATTAATGCACGTGCAGGTATTAATCTTACTGATATGACTGCAGTTGAACTCTGGGCTAAGAACCTAACAAATAATAAAACACTAGGACTAAGTGGTGGTACAACATCAGGTCCGGGTGGCTCTCGTAAAGCTTTCCAAGAGCCATACCAAAGACGTGAAATTGGAATTAGAGTAAAAGCTGATTTCTAGTCTTTGTAGACTTAAAATTATTAAGGCCGGTCTTATGACCGGCCTTTTTTTTAGCTAATTTTTTATGAATTTATTTCATTGAGTCTAATTGTTCTTTCCAGCGACTATACCTCTCGGGAACAATGAGGTCTTTATCAATCGCATGGTAAACTTTATTTAAGCATGAAGTGTTACTAAGACATTCAAGAGTAAGTCGTGCGAGTGCATCACGTGTAACGCCCCCTCGAGCAAGCTGATCCTCTGTTAGATAAGCTTTTCCTGATTCCTTTAAGTCATTTGGAAGCAGAATAAGGTTCCTAATAATTGTATAGTTTACTCCGCTCTCTATAAGATATCTTTCTCCTATATCCTTTGCACCTAAAAGCTCTTTCATGGCATCATATCTTTCTGAGGGGTAAATTTTACGACTTATGCCAGCACCCACAGAGCCATGAAGAATAACCTGTTCAATTCCAGTTTCTCTTGCCCATTTTGAAATATAATTCATGCTTATCTCATAAAAATCAGCATCTATATTTCTGTCTCTTGCCAATGCATCAATTATAACTTTAAACTTTTTTGAGGTGATTGCATTTTTAACATCTTCTTCATTAAGTACGTCACCTGTTAAGTATTTTACATCAAGCCCTTTAAGGCGTGTTTTTTTGGAAGTAGGCCGAGCAAAAACAGTTACCTGTTTGTTTGCTTCTAAAAGATCGTATACAATCTCACTTCCAAGCTCGCCTGTTCCTCCAAAGACAAGAACTTCAGAGCGTAAAATAGATGGAAATGCAGTTATTATTGAAAAAATAAATAGAATCTTAATAGTTTTACATATATTCATCTTTTTTCCTTATATAATTTAGGTGTTAAATGCGTTTTAATAATATCAAATTAAGATACTTTTGAAAATTTTCTTGAGAAATAGGTTTTTGTACTATAATTGAGATAGTTTATATCCTTTGATAATTTTATGTATACCTCTTAAGACGAAAATTTCTATATGATTGAAAAAAGATATTCACCTAGCGACGTAGAAGAAAGGCTTTATAAGGCATGGGAAGAGTTAGATTGCTTTAAGGCAGGACAAATGCCTGAGCTAGAACCCTATACAGTTATGATGCCACCACCAAATGTTACGGGAAGTCTTCATATAGGACATGCTCTTACTTTTACTTTACAAGATATTTTAATTAGATTTTATCGTATGCAGGGTTTTGATTGTTTATGGCAGCCTGGAACTGACCATGCTGGTATAGCCACACAAATGGTTGTTGAGAGACAATTAGCTGAGAAAGAGATTTTCAGACAAGACCTTGGCCGGGAAGAGTTTGTAAAGAAAGTATGGCAATGGAAGTCGGAATCAGGCGGTGTTATTACAGAGCAATTAAGGCGGCTAGGGGCTTCTCCTGACTGGGAGAGGGAACGTTTTACACTTGATGATGGTTTGTCGAAGGCTGTTGTAAAAGTTTTTGTTAAGCTTTTTCGTGATAAAATTATTTATAGAGATAAAAGATTAGTTAATTGGGATCCTAAACTACATACTGCCATTTCGGATCTAGAGGTTGAGCAAAGAGAAGTGGTTGGAAAAATGTGGTACTTTAAGTACCAGATTGAGGGTAAAAATAATCAATTCTTAACAGTTGGAACCACTAGGCCTGAAACTATGCTTGGAGATACTGCTGTTGCTGTAAACCCTGAGGATGAACGTTACAAAGATCTTGTTGGTAGTTTTTGTATTCTTCCAATTGTGGGAAGAAGACTTCCTATAGTAGCTGATGATTACGCTGATAAGGATAAAGGAACTGGTGTTGTTAAAATAACTCCTGCGCACGACTTTAATGACTTTGAAGTTGGACTAAGGCATAACCTCGAGCACATAAATATTTTTGATGAGAACGCTGCAATCAATAATAATGTACCAGACAAATATGTTGGCTTAGACAGATTTGATGCCCGAAAGTCTATTGTTGCTGAAATGGATGAATTGGGTCTTCTTGAAAAGGTAGATGAAAACTTAATGGTCGTCCCTTATGGAGATCGTTCAGGTGTTGTAATTGAACCATGGTTGACAGACCAATGGTTTGCTGATGCTTTCACACTTGCTCAACCTGCTATTAAGGCTGTTGAGGAAGGTAAAACCAAATTTGTTCCTAAACAATGGGAGAATACATACTTTGAATGGATGAGAAATATTCAGCCGTGGTGTATCTCACGCCAGCTTTGGTGGGGCCATCAGATACCCGCATGGTTTGGGCCCGATGATCATGTCTTTGTTGAAGAAACAGAAGAAGAAGCTTTAGAAGAAGCAAAAAAACATTATGGAAAGGAGGTTATTTTAAGAAGAGATCAAGATGTTCTTGATACATGGTTTTCTTCTGCTTTATGGCCTTTTTCAACATTAGGTTGGCCTGAGGCGAGTGATGATCTAAAGCGTTACTACCCTGGAAGCGTTCTTGTTACTGGTTTTGATATAATATTTTTTTGGGTAGCACGAATGATGATGATGGGAATTTATTTTATGGATAAAGTTCCATTTAAGGAGGTGTATATTCACGCCCTTGTTCGAGATGAGAAAGGGCAAAAAATGTCCAAGTCTAAGGGTAATGTTTTAGACCCACTTCAGTTGTGTGATAAGTATGGAACAGATGCTGTAAGATTTACTTTGTCTTCTATGGCAGCGCAAGGAAGAGATATAAAACTATCTGAACAAAGAATTGCAGGGTATAGAAACTTCATAACTAAAATATGGAATTCAGCTCGGTTTTGTGAGTTAAATTCGTGTTCGCAAAAGCAAAATTATTCTCCAGAAAAATTAGATAATAATTTAAATATTTGGATTGTTTCTAAGGTAAGCGAGGCAGGGAAAAGCATCTCACATTCTTTGAAGAATTATTACTTTAATGAAGCATCAGATATTCTTTACCATTTCACATGGCATACTTTCTGTGATTGGTATCTTGAGTGCATTAAGCCTATCTTAAGTGACAAAGATCATCCATCTCTTGTTGAGACCCAGTCTACAGTTTCTTGGGTATTGGACCAAATACTTATCATTGCTCACCCAATAATGCCTTTTGTGACCGAAGAATTATGGTCTTCTCTTAGTTCCTCGGATAGAGGTATGCTTATAAATGAAAAGTGGCCAAACTATTCAGATTTAATTATATCAGACTCTGATAAAGAAATGGACTGGGTCATTGAGTTTGTTTCTAAGATAAGATCGATTAAATCTGAAATAAATATTTCTCCAAAAGATAAGATTGAGGTCAGTGCATTCATATCGGATAAAGATATTGATTTTAAAAAATATATTGAGTCGAATTATCCACTTTTAACGAGGCTTGCGAACCTAAAGGATTTAAATATTATTAATGATTCTAATGTTGTTGGTAATGATTTAATCAATTCAGATGGTTCTGAGAGCTTAAGTTTCCTTATTAAAGGTGTTACTTTTAAAATTAATTTATCAGGTTTAATTGATATTGAAAAAGAAAAGAAAAGATTGATCAAAGAGTCTGAAAAATTAGACAAAGAGGTCAACATGTTAAACAAGAAATTACAGAATGAAAATTTTCTTAGTAAAGCAGACCCTTTAGTTATAGAAGAAACCCGTTCAAAGCTTAACCTAGCAAAAAAATCAGAAGAAAAGGTGCTGGATTTTATAAAAAGCATCGAGGTTTAAAACAATGCGCTCAGTTTTTAGATCAGTAAATTTAATTTATTTTTTGAGTTATTTTTTTCTATTTTCTTCTTTTCAAAATAATGTTCTAGCAACAACCCCCGGAGGCGAGCTAAGAATAGTTTCACAGCATGCTCCAAGAAGCTTGGGAATTCCTTATACATCAAATGGAAGACCAAGTATGTATTATTGGAGAGCTATATATGATACTCTTACGGAAATTGATATCAATGATCAGTTAAGTTCCTCTCTTGCTGTGTCTTGGAGACTTAAGTCTCCTCTAGTGTGGGAATTTAAGATACGTGATGATGTATTTTTTTCTAATGGTAATAAATTTAATTCTGACAGTGTTATTGCAACTTTTAATTGGCTTATAGATACTCTAGAGGGGCAATCTACTTTATGGGGAAGGGAGGTTAGAACCATAGAGAGGGTCTATTCCGATGGAGATAATATAGTCTTATTTAAAACGAAAAGACCTGATCCCATTCTCCCTAAAAGACTTAGTGGTGTTTTTATTTTACCAGCAAATGCTTTTAATGATTTAAATAAATTTTCTTTTTCTCCAATTGGTACAGGACCATTTTTTGTTGAAGCATGGAGAGATAGACGAGGGCGTACATCAATGTCATCTTCAAATAAGTCATGGAGACCTGCAGGTTTCAATAAATTAATTTTTATTCCTTCGGCAAATGACGTCTCTAGAGTTCAGGCATTGTTAAGTAATCAAGCAGATTTAGACCCTAATGTAGCTATTGAACTTCTTCCTGATATAATCAGTCAAGGGCTTGAAGTTACTAAAATAAGAATGGGGGCTGTGCAGTCATTTATGTTTAGGACTGTTGGTAATGAAAATTCACCTGTTAATAATGTTAAAGTTCGTCAGGCAATAAATTATGCAGTTCGAAAAGATTTACTTTCTGAACTAATTTCTAATCAGGGAGAGCCTTCAGGACAAAGTGCACCTTCATTTGTTTACGGTTACAATCCTGATGTGTTACCTTATCCATATGATCCAGATAAGGCAAAACAGTTGCTTGAAGAGGCTGGTTATCCGATAGATAACCAAATTACTTTAACTCTGACTGTTAGTACAAGTGAACTAACGATGAGTCTTTTCGCTCAGCGAATTGTTCAGGATCTTGCTGAAGTTGGTATAAATATTAAACTAATTCCTACAAGTGGAATACAATGGTTGCAGATGTATAATAATTCAACATTTAAAAGTGACTTATTTAATTTATCTTGGAATAGTTCACCCTTTTTGGACTCATCAAGACCTTTGGAGTATACATCATGTCTCAGGTATAAGCCTTTTTTTTGTGATAAAGCTATAATGCCTTTAATAGAGGGGGCTCAAACTGAGTTGGATGATAGAAAGAGATTAAATTTATTACAATCTGCGCAAGAAATGATAAATGAGAGGGCGCCTGCAATTTTTCTTTTTGAGTATATAATATACGCAGCGTCAAATAAAAGGATTAAAAATGTTCCTTTTCGTTTAACTGTTCCTGCTTATGATCTTATAAAGTTACACTAGAGTTTAGATACTATTATCGAGGGGCTAGAATGACTAAAAATTTAAAATTTAATAAAGATAAATTACCTTCAAGGCATGTGACAGAAGGGCCTGAGCGGGCTCCACATAGGTCATATTATTATGCAATGGGTATGACTGAAGAAGAAATTCATAGGCCTTTTGTAGGAGTGGCAACATGTTGGAACGAAGCAGCGCCATGTAATATTGCATTAAGTCGTCAAGCCCAAGCCGTCAAAAAAGGTGTTAATGAGGCAGGTGGGAGTCCTAGGGAGTTTACAACTATTACAGTTACTGATGGTATAGCTATGGGGCATGCGGGTATGAAATCATCTTTAGTATCAAGGGAAGTTATTGCTGACTCAGTTGAAGTTACAATGCGTGGACATTGTTACGATGCGTTAGTTGGCCTTGCTGGATGTGATAAATCTTTACCAGGTATGATGATGGCAATGCTTAGGTTGAATGTTCCATCGGTTTTTATGTATGGAGGGTCAATTTTACCAGGTACTTTTAAAGGTAGAGATGTTACCGTCGTTGATGTTTTTGAAGCTGTTGGTCAATATTCTGCTGGTAAAATGGATGACGAGGAGCTGTTTGAATTAGAATGTGTTGCATGTCCTTCTTTTGGATCATGTGGCGGTCAATTTACTGCAAATACCATGGCCTGTGTATCAGAAGCAATGGGACTTGCTTTACCTGGATCTGCGGGTGCCCCGGCTCCATATGAATCAAGAGATGACTATGGATTCCAGTCTGGAAAGCAAGTTATGAATTTAATTGAAACTGGGTTACGTCCAAGAGATATTGTTACTCTTAAAGCATTGGAAAATGCAGCAGTAGTTGTTGCTGCTTCAGGAGGATCAACAAATGCTGGACTTCATCTTCCTGCAATTGCAAGTGAAGCTGGAATAAAATTTGATTTAGATGATGTATGTGAAATTTTTAAAAAAACTCCTTATATTGCTGATTTAAAACCAGGAGGAAAATATGTCGCAAAAGATTTATATGAAATAGGTGGCGTTCCAGTTTTATTAAAGGCTCTTCTTGATGGTGGTTATTTACATGGCGATTGTATAACTGTTACTGGAAAGACTCTTGAGGAAAACCTTAAGGATGTTTCATTTCCGAGTGATCAAGATGTTATATATCCAACCACCAAACCACTATCTCCGACTGGTGGCGTTGTTGGTTTAAAAGGTTCATTGGCTCCTCAGGGAGCGATCGTAAAAGTTGCTGGGATGAAAAATTTACAATTTACTGGACCAGCAAGATGTTTTGATAGTGAAGAGGATGCTTTTTCTGCGGTGACAAAAAAAGAATATAAGACCGGTGATGTTATAGTTATTCGTTATGAAGGCCCAAGGGGTGGTCCTGGTATGCGAGAAATGCTTTCAACGACTGCTGCATTATATGGACAAGGCTCAGGTGATAAGGTTGCTTTAATAACTGATGGAAGATTTTCAGGCGCAACTCGCGGGTTTTGTGTAGGCCATGTTGGACCTGAAGCTGCCGTTGGCGGTCCAATTGCTTTAATCAAGGATGGAGACATTATTTCAATAGATGCTCAAAAAGGTACCATTGAACTTGAGGTAAGTGATAAAGAGTTAGCAAAAAGACGCTCTAATTGGATACCATTATCTCATGAGTTCCAATCAGGTGCTTTATGGAAATATGCACAGTTAGTTGGAAACGCAAATGAAGGAGCTATTACACATCCTGGGGCTAAAAAAGAAAAACATATTTATGCGGATATTTAATTTTTTATATTTCCTCTAAAAACCTAATCATTCTTAACCTTTCTTTTTTACTTGGTAACCTACCTTCACCTCCCTTAAGATTATCTTTCATATTTTCAACTTTACTGGTTGCAGGTATTACGCACGTTACAGCTTCATTTGAAATTATATATTTTAAATAAAATTGAGCCCAAGATGAACAAAATTCTTTAGCCCATTGAGGTAAGGGGGTGTATTTAGTAATGTCAAAGAGTCTCCCTCTTCCAAATGGTACGTTTATTATTGTTGAAATTCCTCTATCTTTAGCTTCGGGTAAGATTCTATCTTCAGCTTCTCTATTTTCAATATTATATTGAAACTGAACAAAGTCCACCTTTTCACTATTCATAACAGAAATAAGATTATTTTGTATTTTAGGAAGCCAATGTGTAACGCCTATATACCTATACTTTTTCTCATCTCTCCATTCTCTACAAACTGCTAGCTTGTTTTTTGTATCAACGAGATTATGTACTTGTATTAAATCTATTGTGTTTTGAGACAAGTCGATAAAAGAGTTTTTCATCTCTTGAATACCTTTATTATAGTCATTGCTTCTTACTTTAGTAGCAATAAAAAAGTCATCTTCTATCCCTGAACTTTTTAAAATTTGTCCAATAATCTTTTCAGATTTTCCGTATGATGGAGCAGTATCAATTAATTTTCCTCCCCCTTTCAAGAGAGCTTCGACTACATTCTTTCTGTTTTTTAAAATATTTTTATTTAAAGTAGAAGGTTTAAAAGAACTAGAAGTCCCAAGTCCTATTATTGGAATTAATTCATTTGTTGATGGGATAATTCTTTTAATTATTTTATTTTTAAGATTATTAGCGCTTGATTTATTACTTAAATTAAAAAAACTTGTTAGTCCACTTCCTGCTATTAATGTATTGAATTGTCTTCTACTTCTCTTTTTCATTAATTATTTATTCCTTAATATCTAATTCACACCATATTGGGGTATGATCAGATGCCTTTTCTTTTCCTCTTGGTTCACGGTCGATTCCCGAGTTTATTAGTAGATCAGATGCTTCTGGCGAAAGTAAAATATGATCTATAAGAAGTCCATTATCTTTTTGCCATGCACCTCTCTGATAATCCCAGTAAGAATATTGGTGAGTAGATGTATTTAATATCTTAAAAGCATTGATCACACCAAGATTATTAATTTTTTTAAAAATATCTCTAGTTTCTTTGTGAGTTAAAGCATCATCTCTAAAAGCTATAGGGTCGAAAACATCAGTATCGTTTTCTATGACATTGTAGTCCCCTGCAAAAACACATATTTCTTCACTCGCAAGTGAATTTTTAATATGAGAGTATAAATGACTCATCCATTTTATTTTATAATCAAATTTATCAGTATTTACAGGATTCCCATTTGGAAGGTAAATTGAAGCAACACGAACTTTATTGTAAACTGTTGCTTCAATAAATCTAGCTTGATCATCATCCTCGTTTCCAGGAAGAGAATAAATAATATCCTCTGGCATTGATTTTGATAGTATTGCCACTCCATTGTAACTCTTTTGCCCTAGAGTAATCACATTATACCCAAGGTCTTCAATCTCAGAATTTGGGAATGTAGAGTCTAAAGTCTTTGTTTCTTGTAAAAGTAAAACTTCTGGTGTTTCTTTATTTATCCATTCAATTAAATTTTTAAGTCTTGCTCTAATTGAATTAACATTCCAAGAGGCGATTTTGATCATAGATTTGTTTACATAGAGAATGAAGTTCCACATCCACAAGTAGAGGATGCATTGGGGTTTGATACTCTAAAAGATGATGCTAAGAGATCATCAACATAATCAACTATTGAGCCATTGAGAAGCTCAGCAGACATATTATCAATGACTAGTGAAATTCCGTAAGCTTCTATAATTACATCCTCTTCCTCACTTTTATCGTCGAGGTTAAAGCTATAAGAGAAACCAGAACATCCACCGCCAGATACACTTAATCTGAGCATCAAGTTTGCATTATCCTCTTGCTTTATAAGAGCTTTTACTTGATCACAAGCTCTTTCTGTAATCTCTAATGGCTTTTTGTTGTCAATTTTATTCATTTTTCAGTCAATTACGTTTTTTTCTTATCACTTATAATGTAAAACAATATGGTTTCTTGATCAATATTTGTAAAGACTAATAATGAAGGAAGAAATCTCAAGTTTAAAGGGGAAATTATCTCATCTTGCATCAAATCCTAAAATATCTAGGGGAAGGCTCCATACTGAGACAATAGACCCAACTAGAACGCCTTTTCAACGTGATAGAGATAGAATTATCCATTCCAGTGCTTTTAGAAGGTTAAAGTACAAAACTCAGGTTTTTGTTTATCATGAAGGAGATAACTATCGTACTAGATTATCCCATAGTTTGGAAGTTTCTCAGATCGCGAGATCTATAAGTAGGTTTTTAGGGCTAAATGAAGATTTAACTGAAACCTTGGCATTGGCTCACGATCTTGGGCATACTTGCTTTGGCCATGCTGGAGAGGACGCACTTAAGGAATGTATGAAATTTTATAGGGGCTTTGATCATAATGTTCAAACTTTCAGAATTGTTACCGAACTTGAACATCCTTATCCAAAATTTGATGGCTTAAATCTGACATGGGAAACCCTTGAGGGACTTGCAAAGCATAATGGCCCTCAGTTAGATATAAATATAGATCAAAGGATTCAATTAACTTTTAGTAATTATAGTAAGAAACATGATCTAGAATTATCAAAGTTTGCTTCAACGGAAGCTCAAATTGCTGCAATTTCAGATGATATTGCCTATAATGCACATGATATAGATGATGGATTAAGGGCGAGTTTGTTTTCTTTAGATGATTTATTTTCGGTTCCTCTCATTGGGCCAATAGCGCAAAGTGTAGAAGAGGAATATCCTAATATTGATCAACCAAGAAGAGTTCATGAACTTGTCCGAAGATTGATTAAAGAAATGGTTAATGATGTGATACGTGAGACAGTTAAAAAAAATAATGAATACTCTCTATTAGATAAAGATGAGGTTCATGAGCTGGGGAAACCGCTTGTCGGATTTTCAAATGAGATTTCAGATGATGAGATAAAGTTAAAATCATTCCTGTTAAAAAATATGTATCGTCATGATAAGGTCATTAACATGACTAATCATGCTTCAGTAGTAGTAAAAGATCTTTTTGAATATTTTTTCGATAACCCTAGTCATATATCTGATGATCTAAATATACCAATTAATTACGAAAATGATTTTGATAAAGCCAGTCTAGTTTCTGATTATATTTCACTTATGACGGACCGTTTTGCACTAATGAAGCATAAGAGAATATTTGAAAAGAAAGAAAAGGCATGAATATTTTTCTCTTTATAAAAAATAAAATTTTAACAGCTGTTAAGGATGAGCTATTAGAAAAAAATGACTCCACTAATTTATTTTTTGAAAATATTAGTGTAGAGCCTCCTCGAGACAAGAGCTTTGGAGATATTTCTACTAACGCAGCAATGGTCTTAGCAAAACATATAGGTAAAAACCCTAAGTTAATTGCCACTCAACTAATTAATAAGATTCCTAGTTGCAATGAAATTGTTTCCATGAATATTGCAGGTCCAGGATTTATAAATTTTAAAATTAATAATTCTGTTTGGTTTTCAATTATGGATGAGGTTCTTTCATTAGGTACATCTTATGGATCAAATAGATTGGGAGAAGGAAAGCTAATAAATGTAGAATACGTATCTGCAAATCCTACAGGGCCGCTTCATGTTGGTCATGCAAGAGGAGGTGTGTTTGGGGACGCACTTGCAAATCTTTTATCCAAATCTGGATATGAAGTAACCAAAGAATATTATATCAATGACTCTGGATCGCAGGTTTATTCATTAGGGAGAGCTGTATATTTTAGATATCTTGAACAACTAGGAGCCAAAGATTCAAAAGATGTAGAAAATGCAATAAAATCAGGTCAAGTGGAATATGGAGGAGAGTACGTTAAAGATATTGCTTCATCTTTAATAGAAAAATATAAAGATAAATGGATTTCTTCAGATGAAAAAGATTGGCTAGAGCCGATTACCGATTTTGCAATTAAACAGATGCTTTCACTTATAAAATATGATTTAGATTCACTGGGTATAAAACATGATATTTTCATTTCAGAAAAAAGAATAGTAAAAGAGGGAAAAGTAAATAAAGCTGTTAAAAATTTAAATCAATTAAACCTTTTATATAGTGGAATTTTAGATCCTCCTAAGGGTAAAGTTATTGAAGATTGGGAGCCTAGAGAGCAGCTCTTATTTAGATCCACGAAGTTTGGAGATGATATTGATAGGCCAGTTAGTAAATCTGATGGGTCTTGGACTTATTTTGCAAGTGATATAGCTTACCATCAAGATAAAATTGACCGTGGTTTTAAAGAGATGATAAATATCTGGGGCGCTGACCATAGTGGGTATGTAAAAAGAATTAAATCTTCTGTAACTGCATTGTCGTCTTCTCAGGCTCATTTAGATGTAAAGCTATGTCAGTTGGTGAAACTTTTTGATGAAGGCAAGCCCATTAAAATGTCAAAAAGAACGGGAACATTCATCACTTTGAGAGAGTTGGTGGATTCAGTTGGTAAAGATGTTGTAAGATTTATTATGCTTACTCGTAAAAACGATGTTTCTCTTGATTTTGATTTTTCTAAAGTTTTAGAGAAGTCTAGAGAAAATCCTGTTTTTTATGTTCAATATGCATATGCAAGAATTCATTCAGTATTTAGACATGCTAGACAAGAAATATCTGATAACTTTATATCAGACGATAATTTAAGAAATGCTAATTTTTCAAATTGTATTCTTGAAGAAGAGTTAACTATCATGAAATTGATTGCTTCATGGCCAAGAATAATTGAGCTTTCTACAAATGCTCATGAGCCTCATAGAATAGTTTTTTATCTGTATGAATTAGCTTCAGCATTTCATGTACTTTGGAATAAAGGTAATGAAAATGCTGAGCTAAGATTTTTAAATAAAGA
>NZGX01000048.1 GCA_002691085.1 Rhodospirillaceae bacterium
GGGTGCGCTAGGATAGAAAGGTTAAGTTTTGCAATGTCTCTATTTTCAGGTAAGGAGCAGTATCAGAATTTCCATCGTATTAATGAAATCCTTCCTATAAAAACTTTACCACCATCCGATGACCCTCTTGTTTTTGATAACGCCCAGCCTGTTAAGTTACCTATTAGCTTTATCTTTAATAATAAAGAAATTGAAATTAAAGATTTTTTATCTCGAACAGATACCTCGGCATTACTTATTTTAAAAGATGGTAAAATTACTTACGAGAATTATTGGCTAACAGGAGGTCAGGAAAAACAGTGGATTTCTTTTTCTATGGCTAAAAGCTTTATTTCTGCTTTAATTGGAATTGCAATTGATCAGGGTTATATAAAAAGTATTAAAGACCCTATTACGGCTTATGTTCCTCAATTAAAAAACAGTGCTTATGATAATGTGAGTATAAAAGACATTCTGCAAATGTCATCGGGTGCTCTGTGGAATGAGGACTATAGCGATAACTTCTCAGATATCAACAAGGTAGGAAGGATCTTTGCTATAGGAGGTTCTCTTGATAGTATTGCAAAAGGACTTATAAATAAGCAAACACCTGGAACATTTAATAGTTATAATTCAATTGATACTCAGGTTTTAGGTATGCTTCTTAGGGAGTCCTTAGGTAAATCTATAACTGAATTTATGAAGGAGGCGTTTTGGAACCCAATTGGTGCCGAATACGAGGGCTTTTGGGTGGTAGACTCAAATGATATGGAATTAGCATTTGGTGGCTTTAATGCAACTGCTCGTGATTATGCAAAGCTTGGAGAGCTTTATAGGTTGAAAGGTAGGTTAAATGATAAACAAATTGTCCCAGAAGCTTGGGTGGTAAACTCGGTAACTCCTGATGAGCCGCATCTTATGCCTGGTATCAATCCACAGTCAGATAATGAAAGGGGTTATGGATATCAATGGTGGGTTCCAGATTTAATGAGTGGTGATTTTATGGCTGTTGGAGTTTATAATCAATTTATATATGTATCACCTAAAGCAAAGACAGTAATTGTGAAATTATCCGCAAATAGTTTGTATGGAACAAGTCCAGAGGCTAATATAAAAAGTCTGCGAGAGTCAGTTGTCTTTTTTGAATAAGTTATAAATAACTGATTTATGAGAATATAATTATTTTGTAAGAACTTATTCTTTAACGAATGTTACTGAGTAATATTCTTCGCCATTAAATAAGTCTTTAGCATCGCCAGGCCCATCAATCATTTGGAATTTTCTTGGAACAATGCGGTCTTCCATTCTGTAGCCTTTTTCGTTCATATTTTTTCTGTGAAATTCCATAGCTGCTGGAGTGAATTCTTTAGCAAGAACTGTAATTCGCTCGATTTTCTTTTCTGAATCATTCATTCTTTTTATACCTTTTGTTTAGTTCTAATGCCTTAATATCTATAGTTAGAAACTATTATTTAGCTTATCATATGCTTAAAGAATGTCATATAAATTATTTTTTAATTTTGTTAATATGGAAGATAATATGCTCAAAGTTTATGGTCGCAAAGATTCATCTAATGTACAGAAAGTTTTATGGACACTAAATGAAATTGGTGTTGAATACGAGCAACTGGATTTTGGAGGAAAATATGGAAATTTAAATACGCTGGATTATCTTACACTAAATCCAAATGCAAGAATACCAACAATAGAAGAGGATGGATTTATTTTATGGGAATCCAATTCTATTGTTAGATATTTAGCGAGTAAATATGATTCGGGTGGTATTTATCCATCAGATCCGCAGATTTGTGCAAATGCAAATCAGTGGATGGATTGGCAACAGACCACTGTTGGTCAATATATTGTTCCTCTCTTTTTAGGTCTAGTTAGAACTCCTTATGAGGATAGAAATATCGGAGTCATTGAGGCAAGTCGGCAGGGAATGATTAAGGTTATGCAAATATTAGATGATCATTTGCAGAGAAATATTTATGTTTCAGGCAATGAGTTTAGTATTGGTGATATTCCACTCGGTATAGTTGTTTACCGTTGGTTAAAACTAATTCAAGATAGGCCTAAAATGACTAATTTAGAGACCTGGTATAAGTTATTAGTTAAACGTCCAGCTTTCAAATGTAACGTTTTGGATATACCGTTTAAATGAGTATCCTAATATTTCTAATCCCAAAAGAATTGAATGGCAAATATCTGACCCTAAAGCGAGGGCATTAACTAAGTTTAGGATTATAAGAGATCTAATTTAAGATTNAGTAAAATTAGCTCTTTAGCGACCTGGAGCTTTAATAGTGTCTTTATTCATTGGTTCTTATTGATTCTCAACTATAATAGATTCTCAGAAATAGATTCTTAGATTTTATTATAAATTAACTTATTGTTTATGTGTCTTAATATTATATATATACTACCTTGGTTCATGGAAATTGTTATATCTAATCTTCCCAAGAGAAGTTTATAGGATTTGAATGGATAAAAATAATAATAAAGATGACCGTTTAAGAGAAGAGTGCGGTGTTTTTGGTGTTTTTGGGCACCCAGATGCTNCTGCTCTCACGGCATTAGGGTTACATGGTCTTCAACATCGTGGCCAAGAAGCAGCTGGGATTGTTAGTTTTGATGGTAAACATTTTCATGCAGAAAAAAGAATGGGATTAGTTAGTGACCATTTTACAAAGAAAGATATTCTAAACAGATTAAAGGGATCAGCTTCCATTGGGCATGTTAGATATTCTACAAGAGGCGCAACTGTCATAAGAAATGTCCAACCTCTCTTCGCAGACCTACCTGGAGGTGGTTTTGCAATTGCTCATAATGGTAATCTGACAAATGCACTTTCACTTCGTGATGAGTTAGTTAAAAATGGTTCTATATTTCAGTCAACTTCAGATACAGAGGCAATTTTACAATTAGTTGCTCGCTCAAAAAGAGGAAATACACTTTCTAGGTTCATCGATGCCCTTTTTCAAATTGAGGGGGCATATGCATTGGTGGTGATGACTAATAAGAAGCTTATTGGAGCAAGAGATCCTTTGGGCATTCGGCCATTGGTAATTGGAGAATTAGACGGACATTATATCTTAGCATCAGAGACTTGTGCTCTCGATATTATTGGGGCCCAATTTTTAAGAGAGGTGGAGAACGGAGAAATAGTAGTTATAACTGATAAGGGTATTGAGAGCATTAAACCTTTTCCGCCTTTAAAGCCGCGTCCTTGTATTTTTGAATATATTTATTTCTCCAGACCAGACAGTATTGTTGGAGGAATGAATGTTTATGAATGTCGTAAGGCGTTTGGTAAACAGTTAGCAAAAGAATCAAAAGTTGATGGAGATGTTGTTATTCCTGTCCCAGATAGTGGCGTTCCTGCTGCAATAGGATATGCCCAGGCCTCTAAGATACCTCTTGAGTTGGGTATTATCCGTAATCATTATGTTGGCAGGACATTTATTGAACCACAGCAGTCAATTAGATCTTTATCAGTAAAACTAAAACATAATGCAAACAGAATTTTAGTTGGCGGGAAGAAAGTAGTTTTGGTAGATGACTCAATTGTGAGAGGAACAACTTCTGTAAAGATTGTAGATATGCTTAGAGATGCAGGTGCAAAAGAAGTTCACATGCGCATTGCTGCTCCACCTATTACTCATCCCGATTTCTATGGGATTGATACACCGGTACAAGAACAGTTATTAGCATCTAACAATAACTTACAAGAGATGTGTGCATATATTGGTGCAGATAGTCTTGCGTTTTTATCTGTGGATGGTTTGTATAAAGCAATGGGTCATAAAAATGGAAGGGATCCCAAAAACCCTGCATACACAGACCATTGTTTTACAGGTGATTATCCAACCCAACTTAAGGACCAAACAAGTGACGACCGCATTCAACAACTTTCACTATTGTCAGACCATCGTTAAGCAGAAATGAATAGTAAGTATATTTTAAATTTTTCTTGCCCTGATCAGTACGGAATTCAAGCACGAGTAGCTGGTTATTTATTTGACCAAGATGCATTTTTAACAGANGTTCAGTCTTATTCTGATCAAGATACTGGAGTTTTTTTTTCCAGGATTGTTTTTTCTTTAAAGGAATCTAAGCTTATAGATCAGGAATTTAATCTTTCTTTTTCTAAAGTTGCAAAAGATCTTTCTATAAAATGGGAAATCAGTGAAGAAGGAAAAAAAGTTAGAACCATTATTGCGGTCTCAAAGCAAGGGCATTGTCTTAATGATTTGCTATATAGGGCTAAATACCGAAAATTACCGATAGAAATTGTGGGTGTCGTATCTAATCATGAAGATTTTAGAAATATTGTTGAGTTTAGTGGTATAAAGTTTCATTACCTTCCTGTTCTACCAGATAAGACTAACAAGCTTAGTCAGGAAGAAAAATTTTCTAACATGGTTGATAAAGAGGGTATTGAGCTTGTAGTTTTAGCGAGGTATATGCAAATTATCTCACCCAAATTAAGTAATGCATGGTTCGGAAAATGCATTAATATTCATCACAGTTTTCTACCAAGTTTTAAAGGCGCTAAAGCATACCATCAGGCTCATAATAGGGGTGTAAAGATTATTGGAGCAACTACACATTATGTTACCCCTGACCTTGATGAAGGTCCTATAATTGATCAAGATACTGAAAGAGTGACCCACAAAAATACTCCTGAAGAATTAATTCAGAAAGGTAACGATATTGAGGCAAGGGTTCTAGCAAGGTCAGTTCGGTGGCATGCGGAAAAAAGAATTTTAATTAATGGGAAAAAAACCATTGTTTTTGAATGATTCGCTAAAAATAAATTAATAGTTATATGCAATATTTAGCCTTAATATCAGCAATCATTCTAGAGGTGTGTGGAACTTTACTTCTTCCTTTCACTCTGCAGTTTACTAAACCATTTCCAACTATAGGAATGGTAGTCTGTTATGTTTCATCATTTTATTTCCTTACTATTGCCTTAAAGTATTTGCCTTTGGCTGTAGTATATGCAACTTGGAGCGGTTTAGGCATTTTCTGTATTGCTTTGTTTTCTTATCTTATTTTACACCAAGCTTTAAGTTGGCAGGTTGTTATTGGATTAGTGCTTATAGTAAATGGTGTTATCCTTGTGAATGTATATACTCATTAATTGAATGTAGAAGATCTTGATACCTGTTAAATTTAAATTTGAACAAAGTTATAATTTTATTTTCTATGGTTTTTGCCTATGTTTTTTTTCTGGATTTGGCCAGACTTATTTTGTAGCAATATTTAACTCATTTTTTTCTAGAGATTTAAATCTTTCACTTAGTGAGCTCGGAGGCTTGTACGGTGCAGCAACATTCTCTAGCGCATTATTATTGATTCCCATTGGGAAGCTAATAGATGAGATTGACCTTAGGTTATTTACATTCTTTTCATTTTTAATTTTATCTATAGCTTGTTTTTCTTTATCTAGGGCCGATGGTTATTTTAGCTTATTTTTTTCATTCTTAATTCTTAGATTAGGTGGGCAAGGATTAATGTCGCATACTGCAATGACAAGCATGTCGCGATATTTTCAGGAGCAAAGAGGGTTGGCAACTAGTATTTCAAATATTGGTTTTGCTGCAGGTATTGCTTTTTTTCCCATCTTGGCAGCAAAATCCACACAGATTTTTCATTGGAGGGAAATTTGGCTTAGCTGCTCATTGACTGTTTTTCTTTTTTTATTGCCTCTCTCTATTTTTCTATTGAAGGGGCATTCATCCAGGCATAATGAATATATAGCTAAACAACAAAACATAAGCAGTGATGAGTCAAATGAAATCATGTACGGTTGGTCAAGAAGGCATGTAATAAGAGATTTTAACTTCTATCTGTTGCTTCCTCTTTTAATGACTTTGCCATTTATCGCTACAGGTATTCAATTTCATCAACTCGTTCTTGTCTCTGAGAAGGGATGGTCTCTAACTACTTGGGCATCGGGATATACAATTGCTGCATTCTTTAATATTATAGGTGGTATCACGGCAGGTTTTTTAACTAGTCGTTTCTTAGGTATCGGAAAAATGGTACCTTGGTTTATCTTGCCCTTATTTATTTCTCTTATGCTTTTAGTTTTGTTTGAAGACTCAAGAGTTATTTGGTTTTTTATGCTTTTTAATGGACTTGCTGGCGGGACTTATGCAGTTATAAATAATGTCTTATGGGCCGAGCTTTATGGTACTAAAAATATAGGATCCATAAGGTCTTTAATAATGTCTATAGGCATTATTGCCGCTGCAGCTGCTCCGGCAGTTATGGGTTATCTTATAGATATTGGTTGGACCATGAGATTTATTGCCTTTCTTAGTCTATTGTATTTAGCTATATCAATGTTTATTGCATTTTTTGCTGATATAAGACCTAGACCAAATCCTGGCTTGTAATATAAATTAAAAGTTAGCATTCATTATTAAGAGGTTAGTATGGAAATAGTTTGTCTGGACCTTGAAGGAGTATTAATTCCAGAAGTGTGGATAGCATTTGCTGAAAAAACAGGTATTGACGATTTGCGTGCCACTACACGTGATATTCCTGACTATAATATTTTGATGAAACAAAGGCTTGAAATTTTAGAAAAAAATAATTTTTTACTAAAGGATATACAGGCTGTAATTTCTTCTTTAGAACCCCTCCCGGGTGCAAAAGCTTTTCTTGATTGGCTTAGGGAGAAATTTCAGTTAGTAATTCTTTCTGATACCTTTTATGAGTTTTCTCATCCTTTTATGAGAAAATTAGAGTGGCCTACATTATTTTGTCATAAGCTGTTAGTTGACTCGAGGGGTAGGGTTTTAGATTATCAACTCAGACAGGATGATCCTAAAGGAACTTCAGTAAAAGCCTTTAAGTCTCTTAATTATAAAGTATTTGCTGCGGGTGATTCATATAATGATATTTCTATGTTATCTGAAGCAGACACAGGTATTTTAATACACGCTCCGCAAAATGTGATTAATGATTTTCCGCAATTTAATTCTGTTAATAGTTATGAAGAACTAAAATCAATTCTCATAAACCTAAGTGATAGAAAGCTAGTATAATAGAAAGTTTAATTAACATTTAATATGTCAGATTTAGATAAATTTATAATTACAGATATAGATAAAGATTATAAAACTATTGTTGCTTCGTTTTATAAATTTATCAAGCTTAATGATTTATCAAAAATAAAAATACCATTACAAGATTTATGTCTTAAGAATAATATTCATGGAACAATTCTTTTAGCGCCAGAAGGTCTTAATGGGACAATTTCAGGGGATAAAATTGGCGTAGAGAGTATTCTTAACTTCTTAAGGTGTGATAATAGATTTTCTGATTTAACTCCAAAGATATCATTCTCGAATAACAAAACTTTTTCCCGTATGAAAGTTAAGCTAAAAAAAGAAATCGTAACAATGGGGGTTAATAATATAGAGCCTGAGAATCTTAGCGCAAAATTTGTTGATGCAACCCAATGGAATGAATTAATTTCAGATCCCGATATAATGTTATTAGATACTCGAAATCATTATGAAATATCGATAGGTAGCTTTAGAGGCGCTATGTCTCCATCAACAAATTCATTTAGAGACTTTCCAGCTTGGGTTGACAGTCTCGACGAGAAGTTAAAAGGAAAAAAGATTGCTATGTTCTGTACAGGCGGTATTAGATGCGAGAAAGCATCATCAATGNTGTTGAAAAAGGGTTTTAAGAATATTTACCAGCTCAATGGTGGAATACTTAAGTATTTAGAAGAAATTAATTTGAATGATAGCTTGTGGGACGGGAGTTGTTTTGTTTTTGATGATAGAGTTGCTTTAAATCATGGACTAAAGGAGAGCATTTATGAAATGTGTCATGCATGTAGAACACCCTATCATCCAGATGAAAAGAAAAGTAAATATTTTATTGAAGGAGTTAGTTGTTCTAAATGTTATAACCAATACTCAGATGAGAGAAAAGAAAGATTTGCTGAACGACAGAAACAGATTGATTTAGCAAAGAAGAGGAATGAAAAGCATTTAGGGAAAAAGATGAGATCAAGAGATAATGGCTAAATTTCCTATCTTGTATAGTTTTAGAAGATGTCCTTATGCAATGCGAGCGCGCATGGCGCTATTTATAAGCAATATAACTTGTGAGTTAAGAGAGGTTAAGTTGTCAAATAAACCCTCTGAAATGTTATCTCTATCATCAAAGGGCACTGTTCCAGTACTTCTATTAGAAGATGGTTCAGTTATAGATGAAAGTTTAGATATAATGTTTTGGGCATTAGAGAAAAACGATACAAATAGTCTTTTCAGGGACTATATGATTAATGAAGCTGAAAATAAAAAATTCTTAAATATGATTGACATTGATTTTAAGTACGCACTTGATAGGTATAAGTATCCTAATAGGTATGACAATGTTGATCCAATAATGTATAGAGAAATTTGCCACAATATACTTATAGGTATCAATGATAAGATAAATGAGAATAACTATATTTACGGAAAATATTTGTCATTTATTGATATTGCGACGCTCCCATTTATTCGGCAATTTAGAATTGCAGATCCATCATGGTTTGATAATGAGATGCCTCAGACCAAAATAAAGAACTGGCTTACAAACTTCTTAAATTTACCCATTTTCAGACAAATTATGACTAAATACCCTGAATGGGTTAATGAGAAAGAACAATTTTTTTTCCCAAACAATGGTGCTAACTAATGAAATGTTTATCTGCAGTTTATTTCTCTCTGTTTTTTTTCTGCTTTTCTGGATACTCTAAATTTTCTTTAGCAAACTCGCCTAATGAGATTCCTAGTGTAACAGAAGACCCATGGCAGGAAGTTGTTATAAGTGTAAGTAATCTAGAGCGGGCATCAGGTTTTTTTACAGAAATTGGGAAGTATATTGTCCTTCATAGGGGTGAGGTATCGGGAGAAGTCTTAAAGTATTATGGATTGAATAATGATTTCGTAGCTCAGGAGGTTTTGATTAAAGAAAGAGATTCTTCACATGGCTTTATTAGATTAATTAATTTTGATTCTGACCCTGACCCTAATAAGATGCCTATGAGGCCTGGAGCAAGGGCATGGGATACAGGATGTTTCTTTAGTGTAATGTTGAGAATGAGGGGAATGGATCAGATCTATAAGGATGCCATAAAATTAGGATGGTGGACTGAAACGCCAATTATAAATTACTCTGCTTTTGGTTCTAATCTGAAGATTGTTATTTTTAAAGGCCCAGATGGTATACAAGTCTCTGGGTATGAAAGATTATCTCCCCCTTTACCTAGCGAATTTGAGGGGCTAGAAGTTTTTTCTCAGCCATTTAATATTATGCAAACTGTTAAAGATGCTGAAGTGTCTAAAAAATTCTATATGGACATACTAGGCTTCAAACTTTGGTACGATGGTAAGCCGTTTATTGGTAAAGAAAAGGCACTTCATCCCTTAGGGATTCCATATAGTTTAACAAACTCGACTAGATACAAGGCAAAGATTTTATTCCCATCAAAAGGCGAGTTTGGCAGAGTGGAAATGGTAGAGTTTATGGACTTGGAGGGTTTCGATTATGGTACAAGTTGTGATGCTCCTAATTTAGGTCTCTTATCTATAAAGTTCCCTGTTAAGAATATTCTGGAGGCAAGAAAAGCTATTCTTGAGCGAAAACCTGATCTGAATTTGGATATTAAGAGTATAAATATTGTTCCATACGGTGATATTCAGATTATGTCTCTAAAGACACCAGATGGAGCAAATATTGAAATTTACGAATAAATTGCTTGTCTCCCAGAATAATGAAAAATCTTGTTTGGTTTAGAAATGATTTAAGAGTTCTTGATAATCCTGCCCTTCATTCTGCATGTGCTAATTCAAATGAAGTAATAGGGTTGTTTTTTATATGTGAGAAACAATGGAGACTTCATGATGATGCAGCATGTAAAATCAATTTTTGGATAAGAAATCTCCAGTCTTTGAAAAAATCTTTAGAGCATTTAAATATACCTCTTGCTGTGATAGAGGCACCGTTATATGAAAATGTAAAAACTAAGATTGAAGATTTTATTTTCGAGAATAAAATCACTTCGGTGTACTTTAATAATGAGTATGGGGTAAATGAATTAATTAGGGATAGGAAGATCTATTCTTCTCTTTTTAAAAATAATATCAAAGTTTTTAATTTTCATGATCAGACTATACACCCCCCAGGAGCCTTAAGGACACAGGCAGGTGAAAATTTTAAGGTTTATAGCCCTTTCAAACGTTCGTGGTTTAAAAGCCTAAAACCAGAACAATTGGGTATCTTTCCCGTGCCTAAAAAACAACATGTTAGTAGCATTAAATCATCTTCTTTAGAACAGTACTTGTCTAGATATAAGTCAGATGTAGGTAATTATTTATGGCCTGCTGGCGAAGACTATATCCATGAGAAAGTTGATAACTTTCTCTCTAAAAATGGAAGTCTCTATAAGCTAAATAGAGACTATCCATCCATAGATGCCACATCTAAGTTATCACCATATTTGAATACCGGTATAATTTCATCAAAGTGGTGTCTAAATAAAGCATTAGAATATAACAACATGAAACTTGATTCGGGAGATGAGGGGCTTGTTCATTGGGTTTCGGAGATATTATGGAGAGAGTTTTATAGGCACATAATTTATAATTTTCCGAAGGTTTCAAAGAATAAACCCTTTCTGGATAAGACTATAAATATAAAATGGAATAGAGACGAAATACTTTTTGAAAAATGGAAGGATGGAAAAACTGGGATACCAATCGTAGATGCTGGAATGAGACAATTAAAAAGAATGGGCTGGATGCATAACAGGGTTAGAATGATAACTGCTATGTTTTTGAGTAAAAACTTGTTGATAGATTGGCGAAAGGGCGAAAAATTTTTCATGCAAAACCTTATCGACGGAGACATTGCATCAAATAATGGAGGGTGGCAGTGGAGTGCTTCAACAGGAACGGATGCTGCTCCATATTTTAGAATAATGAATCCTGTGAGTCAGTCAAAAAGATTTGATCCTGAAGGTGTCTATATAAAGACTTGGGTCAGTGAATTGGAAAATTGTCCAGTAAAAGATATTCATGAACCTAAGGAGCCAGATAAATATGGATACTGCGCNCCAATTGTAGATTTAAAAGTTTCCAGAAAAGAAGCTATTGATATATTTAGTGCTTTATAATTATTGAGCTTCTTGCTTTCATAAACAATATAATAGCCTGCAATACTGTATATTTAATGAACTATTCTTCTTTTTTAAGTATTTTTAGGTATAAATTACTTTAAAACACTTTTTTTCTTCTTCGATAGGTATTAATTTATTATTGGATAATCATTAATCAGGTTTGATTTAGAGTTTGTACAAGATTAGATATGCTACAAAAACAACCATTTCCATCGATTGACGCTATTCCTAGAGAAACTCATGATGAGGCATCTAGGCAAAGATATGTTTCCTTTTTAAGAAAATTTATTATGAGTGATCTTTCTTCAAAGATGAAGGATCTTTATTTTGAAGATATTTCTAAAACTATAGCTGATGATGAAGTAAATAAACAATCCCAAACTGTTAAAATAAGAAGGGCTATGGAAAAAACTTTATTTTATAAAGTTTGGTCATCCCTAAGGTTTAATGCTCAAGAGATGACATGGTTTTCTGTACAGAATCAAGTTGAGAGGTCATTGTCTGATTTAGTTAAGATTTCTAAAGAGGCTTCTAGAGTAAAAACAGATACAGCAAGTCTAAATTTGAACCCCAGTCTTGAAATTCCTAAGTATGTAAGTAAGTTGGATATTCATCAAATGCCAGGTTGTTTTCATACCGAGTATGTTTCAGACGATGTTGCTGTTGGTGCTGTTTATGCTCATGGTACTAAGGTTTTTGGGGGAGCAATGAAAAAATCCTCTAACCCAGGAAAAGGTGGCGTTGCTGATACCATAAGTAATTATCTAAAAATGAAATATCCCAACTTTAAGCCAAAACGTATATTAGATATTGGCTGTACAATTGGTTCTAATTTACTACCCTATAGAAATGTCTTTCCAGACGCAGAATTGTATGGGGTAGATGTTGCAGCCCCTGTCTTGAGGTATGCTCATGCGAGAGCAGTTTCAATGAATATTCCTGTCCATTTTTCTCAGCAGAATGCAGAAAAAATGAACTTTAATGATGGTTTTTTTGACCTAATTGTATCAAGCTTCTTTTTTCATGAAATTCCAACCAAATCTTCAAGGTTAATAGTAAAAGAGATAAGCAGATTACTTTCTTTCAAGGGTATGACAGTACATATGGAACTGCCTTCAGTAAATGAGGTTGATCCATATTATAATTTCTATATTGATTGGGATGCTTATCATAACAACGAGCCTCATTATGCATCTTTTAGGAAACAAGATCCTATAGAGTTATTAGTTAATGCTGGATTTAAAGAGAAAAATGCATACATACTTCACCTTCCCGACAGAGGAGGTGTGACAGATCATGATTTTAGGAAAGTTGTAGACGGAAATGGGAGTCCTCCTAAGCATGGTAATTATGCTAGTTATTATTTTTTTGGTGCTCAGAAGTAAATTTTTTTTAGTAGATTGAAGGTAGTCAATGAATCAAATAAAAAATATTGATGATTGTTACAATCCGTCTCATGATGAAACTGCTCGTCAAGGTTATATTTCATTAATGAGAAAATTCATAATGAACGATATTTCCAAATTAATGAATCTAAATTATGAGAGGGAAATAAAAACAGATTTCTATAGGATAGAGTCAAGATTCCCAAGTTCGGGGGAGGAAGTTAGAAGAAGCATTGAAAAGACAGATATTTATAAGTTTTGGAGTTCTCTTAGATATAATGCGCAAGAAATGGTATGGGAGTCAGTAAGGAGAGGTATTGAGAGAGAAGCACCAAATCTAATTTCTATTTATAAGGATGCTTTAGAAGATAAATCAAATCTGGCTACTCTTGAATTAGATAGTAATTTAGAAATGCCTGACTATGTAGCATTAAGGGATGTTCATTTAATGCCAGGTTGTTGGCAAAATGAATATGCTAAAGATGACCTTTCTCAAGGAGCTATGTATGCCCATGGGGGGTCAGTTTTTAGAGGTTCCTTTATGCCAAGCAAAAAAAGAAGTGGGGTTGCTTGTTCTGTAAGTAAGTGGTTGTCATTAAGATATCCTGATTTTAGTCCTGTCAATATACTTGAAACGGGTTGTACAATTGGTAACAATCTCTTTCCTTACTTAGAAGTTTATCCAAATGCAACATTAAACGGTGTTGATCTAGCAGGTCCATGCTTAAGATACGCTTTTTCTAGAGCAGTGGAAAGAGGTGTGAAAGCGCATTTCTATCAACAAAATGCTGAAAAAATGAGCTTTGAAGATAAGTCATTTGATCTCATAGTATCGAGTTTCTTCTTTCATGAGTTATCAGTAGATTCAACTAAAAAAGTTCTTAAGGAATGCTATCGTTTATTAGCTCCGGGGGGTATTTTAGTTAATATGGAATTACCTCCATCCTCTCAGGTTGATCCTTATTATAATTTCTATCTAGATTGGGACAATGAACACAACAATGAGCCTCATTACAGGGAGTTTAGGTCCCAGGATGTCTACGAACTATTAAATGGTTCAGGTTTTNATCTAAATGATTGTTTTAATGTTACAATTCCAGATGTAGGAGGTGCTTCTGCTAAGTATTTTAATGATGTTGCTTTGGGTAAAGCTCCCCCTCCGAAGCACGGTAACTATACATCATGGTGTCTTTTTGGAGCAAAGAAGTAAGTTTATTAATCATTTAGTTAATTAAATATTTTAAATAGATGGAATAAAATTAATCTTGTTTAGAAAATTTTATCTAATAATTTTTGTAGTTATCTTATATGGTTGTTCGAGCGGTTCGGAGAAACCATTCCGAAAAATTGATGGTTATGCTCTTACAAAAACTATTTATGAAACTCCTCCTATATTTAAAGCATCGAAGTTACTTCCAAATTCTATATTAAGTGGGCCATTACATAATATTAGAGAAAATGTAAGAAACGATGGTTTAGAAAATGAATTCATTATTGACTCTGAATTTGGGGAATTTATTGCCCATAGAACAGATTTTGTATCTGAGAGGATTAGTGAAGTTTATGCTATTGATGAGTTGAATAAAGTTACAAGAACAGATGCTTTTGCCCAGGGAATTGCAAAAGCAGCAACTAGTCCACTTCGTGCTGTTAAGGGGTTATTTACAAGACCAGGCAAGACTATTTCACAAACCGTAAAAGGTGTGGGTTCAGTTTTCAAACAAGCGGGGGAGTTGGTCAAAGGTAAAAGAAGTGAGTTAGACGGTTCTATCGCTCGAGAGCTTGTTGGTTTTGGGAAAATTAAAAGATCAATTGCAGATGTATTAAATGTAGATGCATATTCTACTAATTCTACTCTTCAAGAGGGGATGGGTGAGGTTGCTTGGTCTGGCTATGCTGGGGGAGTAGGCTTAAGGCCCTTTACCTCTCAAATTGGGGGAGATGTTGGGTCTGCTATATCGGGTTTGAAAAATTCTCAGGCTTTGAAGAGTTTTTATAATTCAAAGTCACCAGAGATTCTAAGAAGAAATAATCGAAAATTAATGATAGAAATGGGTGTAAGCAAGGAAATTATAGCAGAATTCCTTGATCACAAATGGCTTTCACCCAGGCATGAGTCAGTAATAGTAGAAGTCCTCTCATACTTGAAAGACGCTGATAACCAGGATGATTTTTTTATACATGCTTCTAGTTCAAAGGGGGAAGAAGACTCAATTTTTATGATGAGACTCGCAGAAGCAACACTTGGATTTGATCAAAACGTTTCAGCAATAAGATATTTTAAAAGATTAAATGGTGTTCTTATGTTTTATACAATAGATGGTAGAGAGGTGGTTATACTTCCTGCTGATTTTTTGATTTGGAGTTTGGAGGCCAGTATAATAGCAGACCAGTTGTCAAATAATAATCTAAAAAAAGAAATTTGGCTAACTGGGTCTATAAGTAAAAGAGCAAGAGTAGAGTTTGAGTCAAGGGGGTGGAGTATAATTTTAAGTGAAGGATTGTTACTCCCTCGTCTACCTGCTAATAAAGGAATTTAAAACCTCAATAAAGCTCTATAAAGACTACCAGTTATAAAATATGAGCATCTAATAATATAAATAAATAGATATAAGAGAGAGATATGACTTCTAAAGATAATAAACAAAATACTTTATTAGAAGAAAAACGAAAAAAGAGAGAAGATGAGGATAAGGTTGCTGTTGATTCTTTCCTTACTGAGATAGAATCAGATATTAGAGATGAGCAGCTAAAAAAACTCTGGTTAAGGTATAAAAACCTATTTTATGCATCTCTTTCTGTATTAGTAATTGGTGTTGCTTCCTATCAATTTTGGATCAAATTAGAACAAGATAAGGTTATTCAACAAGCAACAGTTTATGATGATGCTTTGATTCTTATGAATGCAGAAGATTTTGAAGCGGCACTTGATTTATTTGCTAAGGTTAGCACTAATGGAGGTAATTATGCTGCTCTTGCCTCTTTGCAAAGTGCTTCAATACTGATTAGTCAGGGAAAAAGGGGGGAGGCCTTAAATATTTATAGGTCGCTATCTAATAAAAGAAATATTTCTAATAAATTTAGAAATCTTGCTCTATTACTGGAAGTTTTGCATGGGGTGGAAACAGAAGATACTGTATACTTATCAGATATTATATCAGATCTAACCAATCCAAGTAACCCATTTGTTTATAATGCTTTAGAGTTGAAAGCTTTGATACAATATAAAGAAGGTAATATTAACGGAGCAAAAGAAACATTAACAAACTTAACCGAAGATGAGAGAACTCCTGTTGATATTTTACAAAGGGCAAAAGAAATAATAATTGTTTTAGAATCAGGTTATTCAAACTTCTGATACACTAGTATTAGTCATATTATAAGTAATAGGATTACCTTTTAAAAACAACCAATAAATAATACTCAAGGTTTGTATGAAATTTAATTTTTTAAAAAATAGATTTATAAAAAATCAATACTATATTTTATTTTTATCATTTTTTTTGTCAGGTTGTGAAACAGGCCTCTTTGATGAGGATGCTGACAAAGAAGGGGTTTCTGGAACAAGGATATCCGTTCTAGCTTTAGAGAGAGAGCTTAGGCCAAGCTTGAATGCAGTTGATACGCAGATTTATTTACCTGTGCCCGAAGATACAAAAGAATGGTCACAGGCGGGAGGGTTGTCAAATCATGCTATGCATCATCTAATGATTGGTTCATCTCCAAAGGAATTATGGAGGGTAAATGCAGGCCCGAGATCAACAGATAGAAACAGAAATTTAGGAGAACCTGTGGTTGCTGAAGGAAGGATCTTTCTTCTTGACTCAAAGGCTAGAGCATTAGCTTATAATTCAAAGAATGGAAAATTGATATGGCGTAAGGGATTAGTCCCAAGAGAAGAAAGGGGGGCTAACTTTCTTGGAGGTGGGTTAGCATATGAGAAAGGAAGAATTTTTGCTTCGACTGGTTTTGCTTCGGTAGTTGCGTTGGATGCCAAAAATGGTAAAGAGATATGGAGAACACAGCTTCAGGCTCCCATGCGTGCAGCGCCTACTATCAACGGAGGAAGGGTAATTGTTATAACAGTTGATAATCAGGTACAGGCGATCTCTGCAAAGGATGGAAAGAGATTATGGACATATTCTGGCGTAGGAAATCAAACAATTTTATTAAATTCGGGTTCAGTTGCAATTGATGGGGGGGTTGTAATTGCTCCTTTTACAAATGGAGAAATTGCAGCATTAAGAGTTGATAATGGTTCAGTTCTATGGAGTGATTCAGTTATTGCAATTAGGAGAACAGAGGCTGCGGCAAGTATTACGGATATAAGCGGCAGGCCTGTGATTGATAGGGGAAGGGTTTATGCTGTTGGTCATTCTGGGATTCTTGTTGCAATTGATCTTAGGACTGGTCAGAGGATTTGGGATGTTCCAGTTCCAGGAGTTTTTCAACCATGGATTGCTGGAGATTTCTTGTACGCAACAACGATAGACTCTGAAATAGTATGCATTGATGTTCGCACTGGTCAGATTCTCTGGGTAACACAGCTAAAGCGATTTAAAGATACTAAAAATCAAGAGAAAAGAATTATCTGGACAGGCCCATCAATAGTTGGTGATAGGTTATTAGTTTTTAGTTCCAATAAGGTTGCTCTTTCAATTTCGCCTTATACCGGTTCGGTTCTTGGTGAACTTCGCTTGAGGGCACCAGTCACAATACCTCCTGTTTTTGCAAATTCAATTATGTATGTTTTTGATGATAATGGTGATTTAACCGCTTATCGTTAGTTTTTATCCACCTAGGCTATTTGCTTCATGTCAGTCAATATAATAATTGTTGGACGTTCTAATGTAGGAAAGTCTACATTATTTAATCGTTTGATTGGCAGACGTCTTGCCTTAGTTCATGATATACCCGGTGTTACTAGAGACTTGAGGGAAGGCTATATCAAAAGCTTTGATAGATCTTATAAATTAATTGATACAGCTGGATTTGAAGATATAAAAAAAAGTTTCTTAAATAATGAGACCCAAAATAAAACTAAACATTTCATAAAACTATCGAATCTTGCCCTTTTTGTTGTCGATGGAAGGTCAGCTATATCCAAAGATGATTTAAATTGCTTAAGTCAAATAAGAAAAATGATAACTAATATTATTCTTGTTGTTAATAAATGCGAGGGAAGTGAATTTAAGCAGAACTTTAATGATTTTTATTCATTAGGGCTCGGTGAGCCTATGTTTATTTCTGCTGAGCATGGCAATGGTATAGACGATCTGTTAGATTCTATCAAAAAATTAACAAATATTGATAACCAAAGCTTATTAGAAAGAAAATATTTTTCAGAACCCCCTAATGCTATAGATGGTTATCTTAAGTTAACAGTTGTTGGAAGGCCGAACACTGGTAAATCAACTTTGTTTAATTATTTAGCGGGGAGTCAGAGGGTAATTACCAGCAGTATGCCGGGCATGACAAGAGATTCAATTCAAACAAGAGTTTCATTTAATGATAAAGTTTTTAATTTAATTGATACTGCGGGTTTGAGAAGAAAGTCTAAAGTTGTAGATGTTGTTGAAAAGTTATCTGCGATGGATACGATTAAGGCTATAAAAATTTCTGATATAGTTATTCTATTAATAGATGCTACGCAGCTTATTGATAAGCAAGACCTAACTATCGCTTCTTCCGTAATCTCTGAGGGAAAGGTATTGGTAATTGGTCTTAATAAGTGGGATCTAGTTAATAATCAAGAATCAGTTTTCAAAATAATTAAAGAAAGGCTTGAGGAATCATTGTCTCAGGTTAAAGGTTTAGAGATAGTTACTCTTTCAAGTAAAACAGGACTAAGAGTCACTAATTTAGTAGAAATATCTTTTAAACTGTATCATTTATGGGAAAAAAGACTTGAGACATCAAAGCTTAATAGATGGCTAGAGACTATTACTAGATTAAACCCTCCTCCCCTTTCATCAAGGAAAAAAACAGTTAANCTAAAATATATAACTCAGGTTAAGTCGAAGCCCCCATCATTTATTATTTTTACAACTAGTTCAAATGATGTATCAGAAAGCTATAAGAGGTTTTTAAAGAATGATTTAACAAAACAATTTAAACTTCATGGTATTCCAATAAAGTTAAATATAAGAAAGCAAAAAAACCCCTATGGTTAATTAATGGAAGATGATTTATTTTTTAACAATAATAAGTTCCCCATTTCTTTTACAAGAATCTTGTGCAAGTTCTAGGTAGTAATCTACTATATCAATTGCATTAGTGAGTAGTTCTGGATTCTCTCCAGGAAAAACATTTTTTCTTAATTCTGAGCTCACAGGTCCCGGGTCTATTAGGTTAGTGTAAACAGGCGTACCTTCCATTTCTTTTGCATAAATTTTTACTAATTGTTCTAGTGCAGCTTTAGAGGCCCCGTATGCACCCCAAAACGGTTTTGGTAGAGATGATTGGCTGCAGGTCGTAAAAATGAGGTGTGCTTTCTCTGAATATCTAAAAAGTTTATCAAAATATTTTAATAAATTAAAGTTAGATAAAAGATTAATTGCAAAAACGCTATTCCAATCATTTTCAGTTATATGACTCACAGGTGAGAGATTTCCTGTTATGGCTGCTGTGCTGACTAAAACATCAATTTTGCCAAATCGATTTTGTATTGCCTGACCAATAGTCTCTATTACTTCTGGTTTAGTTAAATCCTCATTAACAATAATCATATTTCTATTAGAAATTATTTTTATTTTATCATCAAGCCTAAGAAGAAGCTTTTTATTTTTTGATATGCCTATAATTGTTGCTCCTTCCTCAGCAAACTTTAAGGATACTGCACTCCCTATACTTCCTGAAGCGCCTGTGATTACAGCCACTTTTCCTTCTAATTTTTTTTTTTTAGTATTCATAATATTCTGATTGATCGTTTAGGATAAATTAAGTTTTAATTTTCCTCATTTTCTTGGTTGCTTTGAAATAATCTATCCATTCTTCTTCTCGTTCCTTGGCTATAGCCACTGTCATCTGTTTTATCAACATTTTCAGATGAATGTTTTTTACTACTTAGTTTATCTATTTTTTCTTCTAAATTATTACCTTCAAGAATGTTTTCAGATTTATCGATATAAATATTATATCGTTGTATGAAAGTTTTTGGAAGCGTGCTTATTAGTATTCTTGAGGTTGTGTCTATAATTGGTAATAACTTTGCTTCATTCACGACATATGGCCTTTCTTTTGTTGTTGAAAACCAATCAAAAATAATTAGTACAACCGAGAGGATAATTAGTCCTTTCATAATTCCAAATAAGAAGCCTAATGATTTATCAAGATTGTTTAGTGTACTAGATCTAACATAAACTGTTAGAGACTTAATAATTATTGATAAGGTTATAAGTACAATTATAAAAGTAGTTAGGTAAGTTAAAAACTCTGATAAAGTTTTATTTTCTATTAAAAGTAGAGAGAGTTGAAAGAAAAAGGGAGATATATAAATAGAACTAAAAATTGCCCCAACCCAGGCTGCAATTGACAGTCCTTCTTTTACAAAGCCTCTGAATGAAGAAATTATACCTGATAAAATTATAACAAGAAGTGATATGAAGTCTAAAACATTGATTGGGAATGTATCCATTAACTATTCTCTAAAGTTTATCTTAATTAAAGTTCTCTACCAGGTCCCTGATATGACCAATAGGTTTTAAAAGGATCTCATTAGTTTTATATTCTAGTTTATTTTTTTTACTTGTTTGTTTCGGAATCCACGCTTCGGTGAAACCAAGTTTTTCGGCTTCTTTTATTCTATGTTCCATTTGAGTTACTGAACGAATTTCTCCTGATAAACCAATCTCACCAAACATTATAGTTTGAGATGGACAAGGCCTATCTTTGATAGATGATATTAAAGATGCAGCTACTGCGACATCTGCTGCTGGTTCGGATATTTTAAGTCCACCAGCTACATTAAGATAGATGTCTTGCGTTATTAGGTTTATGTCTGCTCGCGCTTCAAGCACAGCGGCTATCATAGATAATCTTCCTTGATCCCACCCTACCACATTTCTTCTTGGGGTTGTGCCAGACGCTGTTGCAACTAATGCTTGTATTTCCATTAGAACAGTTCTTGATCCTTCAAGCCCTGCAAATACAGAGCTCCCTGAGACTTTACCTCGTCTGTCTGCGAGAAAAAGGGCAGATGTATTTTTAACTTCAATCAGTCCATCAGGTGACATTTCAAAAACACCAATTTCATCTGTTGTGCCAAATCGGTTTTTTACTGCCCTAAGTATTCTAAATTGATGCCCCTTATCTCCCTCAAAATAAACTACAGTATCAACCATATGCTCTAGAATGCGTGGCCCAGCTAATGTTCCTTCTTTAGTAACGTGCCCTACAAGAAATAAAGTAAAACCTTGTTGTTTAGCAACTCTAATTAATTCTTGGGCGCAAGTCCGAACCTGTGTAACAGTCCCAGGTGATGAGTCGATTGAGTCGGTAAACATAGTTTGAATCGAGTCTATTACTACTAGGTCAGTATCTTTTTTTTCTTTTAAAGAGGCTATAATATTTTTTATATTTGTCTCAGTTGCGAGCAGAATATTATTCTTTTGGAGGCCAATTCTTTTTGCTCTTAGCCTAACTTGATCAATTGCTTCTTCTCCAGAAATATAGATACATTTAAAATTTTCCTCTAACTTTGAACACGCTTGCAAAAGTAAAGTTGATTTTCCTATTCCCGGATCCCCACCTACTAAAATTGAAGAACCAGAGACTAACCCTCCGCCACAGACTCTATCTAGTTCACTTATATTAGTTTTTAATCTTGGCTTGGGTTTATCTAAACCATCTAGTGTGAAGAAATTAATTTCACTTCCCCCTATTCCTCCGCTAATATTTTTTGGGAGCAAGGAATCTTTACTTTCAATCACACTTTGGAAGGTCTTACAGTTCTCGCATCTCCCAACCCATTTATGATGTTTGTGATTACATTTTTCACATACCCATAATTTATTATGCTTTCCCATATTTCCAGCCACTAAATTTGCATTTTGATAGGACCACTTGCGTTACCATTAATAAATTGGACAACATACTGGTTTTTAGAATTATCTATCTCATTAGGACGCCCAGACCACACAATTCTTCCCTCGTGGAGCATTGCAATTCTATCAGAGATTTTCCTGGCTGAATTCATATCATGAGTTATTGATAAAGCTGTTATACCTTGGTCTTTAACACATTCTATAATTAGATCATTGATTACATCAGCCATGATGGGGTCAAGTCCTGTGGTTGGCTCATCAAAAAAAATTATTTCTGGTGAGTTAGCTATTGCCCTAGCTAAACCAACTCTTTTTTGCATTCCACCAGATAGCTCGGAGGGATAAAGTGCTGATACTTTTTCATTCAGTCCCACTTTTTTTAATACCTTTAAAGCAGTCCCTTTTGCTTCATCTCTATTCATTTTATTACTTTGCATAAGGCCAAATGAAACGTTCTCCCAAACCATCAGGCTGTCAAATAATGCAGCGTTTTGAAAAAGCATACCTATTTTTTGATTAATTATAGATCGTTTATAATCCTTAAGATTTAGGATATTTTTTCCATCTATTAATATTTCTCCCTTATCAGGGGTCATTATTCCTAAAATACATTTTATTAATACTGATTTACCCGTTCCAGAGCCTCCAATTATAACCAATGACTCTCCGGGAATGATTTCTAGATCAAGTCCTTTTAGCACTTCTTTATTATTGAAGTTTTTGTGAATGTTTATGAGTTGAATCTTGTTATTAGTCATATTGAAAAGAAAATTTCTGTAATAATATAATTTGCTGTCAAAATTAAAATAGATGCCGATACTACGGCATTAGTAGTTGAGATGCCAACACCTTGAGCTCCCCCTTTGGAGTGAAACCCATGAAAACAGCCCATCAGTGAAATAATTAAACCAAATACTGATGCTTTGACTAAACCAGAAATTACGTCTAAAGGTTCAACAAAATCTATTGTATTAGATAAGTAAACATTTGGATTAAAGTCTAATTTAAAAATTCCTACAATGTACCCCCCAAAAACACCAATAATGTCTGCTATAATTACTAATATTGGTAATACAGTCACACCTGCAATGATTCTTGGTACTATAAGATATTTATAGGGGTTTGTGGAAAGGGTGGATAGTGCGTCGATTTGCTCAGTTACCCTCATTGTTCCAATTTCTGCAGCCATGGAGGCTCCAACTCTTCCGGCAACCATAAGACCCGCTAGCACAGGACCTAATTCACGGGTAATTGAGAGAACAACTACGTTAGCAACTGCGCTCTCGGCATTGAAACGGGAGAAACCAGTGTGACTTTGGAGCGCTAGTACCATTCCAGAGAAAATTGCCGTTAATCCCACAACCGGTAGCGAATAGAAACCAATCTCAACCATTTGCTTGAAGATAGAATGAACATAAATTGGGGGTCTAAAGCAATGAGAAATACAAATTAGAGAGAACTTTACAAGAAGTCCAAAGCTGTTAAAAAAAGAAATAGAAATTTTACCTATTAAATATAAGAATTTCATCATAATTTTTTTTCAAACTTTTCTGAAATATATTCTTTTTTGACACTAGAGCCAAGAGATGTAAATAACTCATAAGCAATTGTATCAGCTTCATTCGCTAGATCGTCAATTTCGTGCTTATCTGAAATAATATCTACCCAATCACAGTTTTGTAAAATTAAGTCAGGCACATTTGAAACATCAAAAGTTGCTAGGTCCATTGAAACTTTACCTGCAAGCTTTATCTCTATACCATTTATGTGTGCTTTTCCAGATTTACTTAATGACCTTAGTAATCCGTTAGCATATCCAAGTGCTACTATTGCTACTTTACCTTTCTTATCAAATCTAAAACTTGCCCCGTAACCGACTGTTTCGTCAAAATTAACATCACGAATCTGAAGAATTCGTGTCTTTAAGTTTATAACTTGCTTTAGCATATTCTTTTTTTCTGGAATAGGATTTATTCCGTAAAGAGCAGCACCTGGTCTTACCATATCAAAATGCCATTCAGGGCCAAGAAAAATACCACTACTATTTGCAAGCGTTGCTTTAGGCCTATGTGATTTAATTTCGAGAGCCTTTATTAATTTTACAAACTTTTGGAGTTGTAATTTATTTTCTGGGTCATTTGGTCTATTGGCACAGGAAAGGTGACTCATTATATATAAAAAATTTTTCTTATTTAAACCTTGATTGTTTTCTATCAGTAATTCAAATTCTTTTATTGAGAGGCCTAGCCTGTTCATTCCAGTATCAATTTGTATTATTGCATTAAACTCTTTATTTTTTATCTTTTGAAATTGATACCATGCACTCATATCTTTGCTTGTATTAAGCACGGGAGTTAAGTTGTAGTTTAGAAAATGATCCTCATTCTCAAAGAAATGATCATGCATAACGATTATTCTAAAGTCTTTAGCTAAATCCTTTCTAAGCCTTACCCCTTCTTCAAGTGTAGCAACAAGGAATACTGAACAGCCGGATAGTGAGAGTACTTTTGCTACCATCTTGGCTCCAAGGCCATAGGCATTAGCTTTTACAACAGGTGCGCAAATACAATTTTTGCCCAATTTTGACTTTAAGAACAACCAATTATCAACAATTGCATCTAAATTAATTGTTAATTTACTTTTATTCTTAGTTATGCTTTCGGTTAACATACTTCAGAAGTTTTCTTTTTCCATATCTTGGTGAGAATGATTACTAAAATGAGTATACTCAGGTTGAAAATGAAGTGAGACCTTTCCTACAGGCCCGTGTCGCTGTTTTCCAACTATTACTTCTGCTTTATTATGAACATCGTCCATATCGTTTTGCCACTTATTTAATTTTTGTTGAAAAAGTTCATTAGACTCAAAATTTGATTCTTGTGGTATTTTTTTTTCTAAATAATACTCATCTCGATAAACAAACATAACTACATCTGCATCTTGTTCTATTGAGCCGGACTCTCTTAGGTCTGCAAGTTGAGGGCGTTTATCTTCTCGTTGTTCAACAGCTCTTGATAACTGTGATAAGGCTAACACCGGCACATCTAGGTCCTTTGCTAATGCCTTCAATCCCCTACTTATAGCAGAAATTTCTTGAACTCTATTATCATTTTGATTTCTTTTCCCCGGGTCTAACAATTGTAAATAGTCTATTACAATTAGTCCTAAACCTTTGTGATGATTGTTTCTACTTGCTCTTGCTAATCTTCTACACCTTGTACGAATGGCCCCTATAGTAAGTGCAGGGGAGTCATCAATCATCATTGGGAGGCCCCTTAATTTTTCAGTACATAAAATAAGTTTGTCAAATTCATCCTCATTGAGTCTTCCTGTTCTTATATCATGAGAATTAATCCTAGCTTTCTCAGCTAACAGCCTTGTCGCCAGTTGCTCTTCACTCATTTCTAAAGAAAAAAAGGCAACTTTTTTTCCTTTATCTTCTTCCTTATCAGTTTCTTGGAAATATTTAGAAGCATTATAAGCTATAGTTGTCGCTAAAGCAGTTTTTCCCATTGATGGTCTTCCTGCTAAGATGATTAAATCAGAGGAATGAAGGCCACCTAATTTTGAATCTAAGTCTAATAATCCCGTCGTGGTCCCAGCAAGACTATCATCACGTTTGTAAGCTGCTTCAGCAATCTTTATGGCACTTGAAATTGCGTCGTCAAAATTATTCAAATCATTTAAAGAGTCTGTGTTTGACGAAAGTTCAAATAATCTTTGCTCAGTAACTTCTATTTGATTAATAGCAGTTTGATCAGGGTCTGCTTCAAAAGCATTATTTACAACTATTTGTCCAAGGTTTATTAGTTCACGCCTTAGGTATAAATCATAAATAATTCGTCCATATTCTTTTGCATTAATAATCGTAACTGTAGAATTTGCTAATTCTGTCAGTAAGTTGAAGCCCTTTTGTTCAATAATTTCAGGTTCTTTTTCAAGGTAAGTACTAAGGCTTATTGGATTAGCATTTTGTCCCTGCTCAATTAATTTTGATGCAGACTCAAAAACTTTTCCATAAAAGCTATAAGAAAAATGCTCCTTTTTTAAATAGTCAGAAACATCATCATATGCTTTATTATTGATCATTATTGCGCCAAGCAATGCTTGCTCAGCCTCGATATTTTGAGGAGGAGACCTCAATGGCTCAGATTTCAATTCGTCCTTTGCAGGGGTAGATGATAACTTGTTCATACATGTACAATATCAAATTTTTTTCCTATATGGGATACTAGTTGGCATGTGAACTGAGTGTAACATGGGGATAAATTGATAAATTATTAAATGAGTATAAAATACTGTAATATGCCAGCCTGAAAGTGATTTATTTTACTTTTCATTATTATCATCAACTTTTTTGGTGTTATTTTCTTCTTCTTCTGAAGAATCATCAAAATTAACATTATTTTTTTCTGTATTTTCGTTCTCGATATCATTTTCAGAGAGTTCATCAGACCTTGAAACAGTAATTGCAATTTCAATTTCTACCTCAGGATGAAGTTTAACAGGGATGTTGAACTTTCCAAGTTCTTTAACAGGAGAATTAAGGTCAATTTGTCCTTTTTCAATCTTAATTCCCTGATTTTTTAATGCAGCTGTAATATCTCTAGAACTAACAGATCCATAGAGCTGGCCACCCTCACTAGCCTGTCTAACAATAATTATATGAAGCCCTTCCATTTTATCAGCAACAATTTTTGCCTCATCTTTTCTTTGTAAATTTACTGCTTCTAGTTCCGCTCTTTTGTCTTCAAAGTATTTTCTATTGGTTTTGTTGGCTCTAAGAGCTTTTTTTCTTGGCAATAGAAAATTTCTAGCAAAACCATTCTTAACTTTGACAACATCTCCCATTTGTCCGAGTTTATCTATTCTTTCAAGTAAGATTACTTCCATTATAAAGGCTCCGTTAAGTATTATTCATTTACAACATATGGGAGGAGAGCTAAATACCTGGCCCTTTTGATTGCAATTGTAAGCTCTCTTTGTTTTTTTGCAGATACAGCAGTTATCCTGCTGGGTATAATTTTTCCCTTTTCAGAAATATATCTTTGGAGAAGTCTTACATCTTTATAGTCGATCTTTGGGGAGTTGGGTGAAGAAAATGGACAACTTTTCTTTCTTTTTATGAACTGTTTTTGTCTTTGATTCATTGATTCTCTCCTTTAGGAGGGCTTAGGTCTGCTTTACTCACATCTTTGTTTTCTTCATGTTTTTCAGTATTTTGTTTTATTTCAGATTCCGCATTATTTGAATCTGCCTGTGAGCTTGTTTTTCCTCTATTAGAAATAATTATTGAGTCATCTTCATTATGTTCTTCAACTCGAATAGTTAAATATCTGAGAACTTGTTCCATTATTCTCATTCTTCGTTCATAGTCACTAATAGCATTGGGCTCACCTTCGATATTAAAAAGAAGATAGTGACCTTTTCTATTTTTCTTTATTCTATAAGCTAAGCCTCTAAGTCCCCAATTTTCTCTCTTTAGTACCTTAGCGCCATTATCTTCAAGTATTTTAGAAAGATCATCTGCAAGAGCCTCTGCTTGTGTTACAGATATATCTTGACGGGCGATTACTACGCTTTCATAGAGTTGCATCAAAAAATTCTCCTTATGGCTTGTCTCTTCCCTAATTACTGGGCATAGCCGTTTTACCGGCGAGGAGTTAAAAAAAAGAGAAATATACACAATTTGTGCGTTCTATCAAGACCTTGCTTGTATATTACTTTGTAGGGTAACTTAATTTTTATCAAGTTTATAAATTTAATACTTAATAGGTTATTAGGAAATTTAATATGAAGCGCGCATTTGTATTCCCAGGTCAGGGATCTCAAGTTGTAGGAATGGGCAAAGATTTAACTAAATCTTTTATAGAAGCTAAAGAAGTATTCGAAGAGATTGATGATGCTCTTAGTCAATCTTTATCAAAGTTAATGTTTGAGGGCCCTGATACAGAATTAATGCTAACTGAAAACGCTCAACCGGCAATAATGGCTGTAAGTATGGCAACTATCAGGATTATTGAGGGTCAAGGGAAACGTAAAATTTCTGAAATAGTAGATTTTGTCGCTGGTCATTCTTTAGGCGAATATAGTGCCTTGGCATCCTCAGGGTCAATTTCTCTATCTGATACAGCTATTTTATTACAGAAAAGAGGTAAATCAATGCAGAATGCTGTACCTCTTGGCGAAGGAGCTATGGCTGCACTAATTGGCTCAAGTTTTGAAGAAATTCAGCATTTAGTTAAAGAAAGCACTTTAAAAGATGAAATATGCTCTATTGCTAACGACAATGCTCCTGGTCAGTTAGTTATTTCGGGCAATAAAAATTCTGTTAATAATGCAATACAAAAATCTAGAGATTTTGGTGTTAAAAAAGCAGTGTTGTTGTCAGTAAGTGCACCATTTCATTGCTCTTTAATGGAACCTGCAAAAGAGGTAATGAGAGATAAAATTGAGAAAGTAAACTTTCAAGCGTTAGATTTACCAATAGTAAGTAATTTATCGGCAGAGCCAGAAAAAGATATAAAAAAAATTAGACACTTGTTGGTAGAGCAAATTACAGGAATGGTCAGATGGCGTGAGAGCATAGCTAACCTTTACGGTAATGGTGTTGGTGAAATAATTGAAATTGGGACCGGAAAAGTTTTATCTGGCCTTAACAAGAGGATTAATAAGGCAATCATTTCTCAAAACATGGAAAATATTAATGATATAGATAAGTTTTTGCAGGATATATAAGTTGATTAATAGGAGAGAAGAGTGTTTGATTTAAATGGAAAGGTAGCCCTTGTAACTGGAGCAACTGGAGGCATAGGCTCATCAATTTGTAGATTATTAAGTGAAAAGGGTGCAACAGTAGTTGGGACCGGAACAAGAGAAAAGGAATTAGACAAAGTTATAGTTGGGCTAGGAAGTAATGCTCATGCAATATCCTGTGACTTAAGAAGTAATGACTCAATTCAATCCTTTTTCCAAAAGCTTGAGGCTATAGTTGGTGTTCCAGATATTCTTGTAAATAACGCTGGAATAACTAGAGATAATTTATTTATTAGGATGAAAGAAGAGCAGTTTGATGAGGTTTTACAACTTAATCTTAAGTCAGTTTTTACGGTCACTAAATCTATTATTAAGGGAATGGTAAAAAGAAAAAGTGGAAGGATTATATCTATTTCATCAGTTGTAGGTTCTTCTGGAAACCCTGGCCAGGTTAACTATTCTGCCTCAAAAGCAGGTCTTGAGGGGTTTACTAAGTCTCTTGCTTTGGAAGTTGCTTCAAGAGGTATTACAGTTAATTGTATAGCTCCAGGATTAATTAAAAGTCCTATGACAGACGCTCTTTCAGATGAAAGAAAGGATAATATCTTAAAAACTATTCCTTGTGGTATTTTTGGTGCAGGGGATGATGTGGCAGCGGCTTTAGTTTTTCTTGCATCTGATGAAGCAAGTTATATAACGGGTCAGACAATTCACGTAAATGGAGGCATGGCCATGTATTAGGCTATATGCGGGGGTTGCCTCTATAGCTATGTTGGATTATGTATAGAAATGCTGATTAGTGCATAATAGGATTATATTTATAGATAATAGTTAATTTTTTTAATTTTGTGGAGAAGGACGGCATGAGTGACGTTGCAGATAGGGTAAAGAAAATTGTTTTAGAACATTTGGGCGTTGAAGAATCTCAAGTTACAGAGAGTGCAAGCTTTATTGATGACCTTGGGGCAGATAGCCTTGATACGGTAGAGCTTGTTATGGCGTTCGAAGAAGAATTTGGTACCGAAATCTCAGATGATGCGGCAGAGAAGATTTTAACCGTTAAAGATGCAATAGCCTATATAGAAGAAAATATATCCTAATACTTCTAATTAGTTTTTAATGGCCAATTTTTTGGACCTTTCTTTATTTTAGCAATTTCAATAGGGTTGGTTTATGACAAGAGTTGTTATAACTGGCATGGGGCTAATCACTCCATTAGGTAGGGGTGTTAATGCCAACTGGAAATCCTTGATCTCTGGTATTTCTGGAATTACTTCAATAAATAAATTCAATACAAAAGACTTTTCTTGTAAAATTGGTGGTCAGGTCCCAACTAATAAGACGCACCCATCTTTTTTTGATGTAGATTCTTTTATATCTCCTAAAGATAAAAAAAGAATGGATGATTTTATTCTTTTTGGCTTAGCTGCTGCTGACGACGCAATAGTTGACTCAGGATGGAAGCCCCAAAATGATATGCAATGTGATAGAACAGGGGTTATTATAGGGTCTGGTATTGGGGGACTTCAGACAATATATAACAATTCTATTGTTTTGAAAGAACAAGGCCCTAGAAGGATTTCGCCATTTTTTATCCCCTCAAGTTTAATAAATCTAATATCTGGACAGGTATCTATTAGGCATAATTTTAGAGGCCCAAACCATGCAGTTGTTACAGCTTGTTCAACTGGTGCTCATGCAATTGGAGATGCAGCAAGAATTATCAAATACGGAAATGCAGATGTTATGGTTGCTGGGGGAGCTGAGGCTGCCTTATGCCCACTCGGAGTTGCGGGTTTTTCCTCAATAAAAGCTCTTTCTACATCATTTAATGATTATCCTGAAAAGGCCTCTAGGCCTTGGGACCAGTCTAGAGACGGTTTTGTTATGGGTGAGGGCTCAGGTGTTGTTGTTTTAGAAAGCTATGAGCATGCAAAGTCAAGGAATGCAAAAATATATGGTGAAATTTTAGGCTATGGCCTTTCAGGCGATGCATATCACATTACAGCACCAGCAGAAAATGGAGATGGAGGTTTTAGAGCCATGAAAGGTGCGATAGATGATGCTGGGTTAAACTTATTGGACATTGATTATATAAATGCCCATGGAACATCTACTCCCAAAGGGGACATGATTGAATTAAATGCAGTTAAGAGATTATTTCAGAAAAATGTAAATAATTTGTCAATGTCATCTACGAAGTCTTCAACAGGTCATTTGTTGGGTGCATCTGGCAGTGTTGAGTTTATTTTTTCAGTTTTATCTATAAATAACAAAATTGCTCCGGCAACCTTAAATTTGGAAAATCCTTCAGATGGTTGTGATATAGATTTAGTGCCAATTTCAGCAAAAGATAAAGAAATTAGTTATGTCTTGTCTAACTCTTTTGGTTTTGGGGGTACAAATGCTTCGCTAGTTGTAGGCCCTTCTCCATAGGTAAGTTATTCCATGCACAAATTAAGAATTCTTTTATCAACTTTAATTTTTATATTAATCATCTCTACTTCTTTTTTTCTTTTTATATTTCAGAATTTAAATTCTTCAAGAGGTTCTCTTGATAAAGATACTTTGGTTATTATACATCAGGGACAAAATCTTACTGGAATCGCAAATCAATTATACGATTTGGGAGTAATTTCTTCTCCGCTATACTTTAAGTTTTACGCAATCATTACAAGTAAAGATCAAAGTTTAAAGGCAGGGGAATATTTATTTATCACTAATGAAAATATAATATCAGTCTTAAATAAAATAGTTAACAACGATATTAATGAAAGATATTTAACTATACCTGAAGGGTTAACTTCTATTCAAATTTTAAATTTGATAAATAATGCAGATGGTATGAATTATGATTTAGTTACTTCGTTAAATGAAGGTTCTATTCTTCCTGAAACTTATAGATATTCTTGGGGGGATAATAGAGAGGAATTGCTTATTAGAATGAAAAAGTCTCTTGACGGCTTTGCAAGGAAGGCTTGGTTATTTAGAAAAGAAAATCTTCCTTTTTCTTCAATAAGCGAGGCTTTAATATTAGCATCAATAGTTGAAAAAGAAACAGGTTTGGAAAGTGAGAGGTCCAAGATTGCTTCAGTTTTTATAAATCGACTTAGAAAAGGTATGCGTTTGCAGTCTGACCCAACTGTAATATATGGTATAAACAAGTCTGGTTTACTTGGAAGAGAAATTACTCGGTCTGATTTAAATGGATATACTGATTTTAATACTTATAAGATATCAGGACTTCCCCCATATCCAATATGTCATCCAGGTAAAAGCTCAATAATGGCAGTTCTTAACCCTGAAGATACTGATTATTTATATTTTGTAGCTGATGGTTTAGGTGGGCATGTTTTTGCAAAAACTTTGAGATCGCATAATAAGAACGTAGCAAAGTGGAGAAGATTGAAGAATAAATAAGAATTTTTTATTGGATTAAAATCTATATGTCATCAATATCTATAAAAAGAAGAGGTATAATGTTTGTTCTATCTTCGCCTTCTGGCGCAGGAAAGACGACGGTTGCTCGAGAAGTGTTAAAACAGGAAAAGAATTTAAATATCTCTATTTCATGTACCACAAGAAGAGCAAGGCCTTCAGAAGTTAATGGCGTAGATTATTATTTTATTTCTGAGGTTCAATATAAGGAAAAAGTTTATAAAGGAGAATTTCTTGAGCATGCAGAGGTTTTTGGAAATTATTATGGGACTCCTAGATCGACGGTTGAAGAGTATTTAGACTTAGGTCAGGATGTAATTTTTGATATTGATTGGCAGGGTACTCAGCAGTTAGCAGAGAATGCAAGAGACGATTTGGTGAGTATTTTTATCTTACCTCCATCAATAGAAGTCCTTGAAAAAAGACTAATAGGAAGAAACCAAGATGCAGATGATGTTGTTAGTAGAAGAATGTCAAAAGCATCTGATGAAATGAGTCATTGGCCAGAATATGATTATGTTATTGTAAATGAAAAACTTGATAAAACAATTTTTGACGTTAGATCTATAATGAACGCTGAGAGATTAAAGAGACTTAGGCTAAAAGGCCTTGTGGGCTTCGTGAATAGATTAAGGTCTAAAAATTAAGGAACTTAATATGTTGATGGATAGAGCATTAATCATTTTTATTTTTGTCTTTCATCTTTTAAATCCATTCCAGTTACTATCGTGTGAACTTAATAGACCAATTATTTTTGCAGGTTTAGATTGGAAATCAAATGATTTTCATACAGATGTAGCTAGGTATATTCTAGAAATAGGCTATGGTTGTACGACAGATATCACACCAGGTACAAATATTCCCTTGCTACAAGGAGTTGCGCAAGGCGACATAGACATAGTCATGGAAGTTTGGAAAGATAACGTAAATAAGGTTTGGAATCGTGCATTAAAAAGAAATCAAGTCGTTGAAATAGGATTAAACTTTTCTGATGCTAAGCAGGGCTGGTTTGTCCCAAAGTATTTGGTTAAAGGGCAGGATGCATTAGCACCTAACTTAGTTTCCGTTGAAGACTTGATTGATTATAAACATTTATTTACAGACCCTGAAGAACCAACAAAGGGTCGGTTTTATAACTGTATTGCTGGGTGGAATTGTGAAATCATAAACTCTGCTAAGCTTAAGGCTTATGGCCTAAGCGAGCATTTTACAAATTTTAGGCCAGGAACTGCAGCCTCTCTTTCAGCAGTAATCGCATCAGCGTATAAAAAAAGAGTTCCTATTCTAACTTATTATTGGCAGCCTACATGGCTTCTAGGAGTTTATGAAATGATTGAGCTTAAAGAGCCTAAATTTGATCAATCTATTTTTTCTAGACTTATAGTCGAAAAAAATCCAAAAAAAGCGACTGCTTACCCAGTTCTTGATGTTTATATTGGTGCGAATAAAGACTTTTCTCTTCAAGCCCCTGAAATAGTTAAGTTTCTTAAAAACTATAAAACTGATTCAACTTTAATTAATGAAATGCTTGCATATATGCATAAAAATAAATCTTCTTCAAAAGATGCTGCTGAAAAGTTTTTAAAGGAATATCCAGCTTATTGGCAGAAATGGGTAAGTGAGGAAAAGTTTAAAATGATTAGTAAGGAATTAAAAAATTCTACTATAACTAAACATTAATTAAATGTGATTAAATGAATATAAATTTTAACAGTTTATTTTATTATTTTTTTATGGTGAAAAAATGTTTCCAGATTTTTTAACTTTTTCAATCGATCATTCTATTAATAATTTTGTTGATTGGTTAATAATTAATTATGGCGAAATATTTTCAAATGCTGGTAATTTTTTAGTAAAGATATTTATTCCATTTGAAGCCTTGCTTAGACAGTCCCCTTGGTGGTTAATTATTACTTTGATTGGAATCTTGTCGTTTGTTTCTTCAAGAAACCTTAAGTTTTCTTTTGGTATGATGTCGCTGTTTTTTGTGATGGGCATGTTAGGTTTATGGGACGAATCAATGCAAACATTATCTTTGGTATTGATCTCAACTTTATTGGTGGTTTTATTAGGGCTACCTTTAGGGATTATTCTTTCGAAATCGGGAAGAATAAGATTATTTTTTTTACCTATCTTAGATGCCATGCAAACTCTACCAAGTTTTGTTTATTTAATACCTGTTTTGATGTTATTCGGCTTGGGTAAAGTTCCTGCATTGATTGCTACAATAATATATGCATTACCTCCCGTGGTAAGGTTGACTGATCTAGGTATTAGACAGATTGATAAAAGAATTATTGATGCAACTGATTCTTTTGGAACTACAACTTTGCAGAAGCTTATAAAAGTAGAGCTGCCACTTGCTTTGCCGTCAATTATGGTAGGCATAAATCAGGCAACTATGATGGCTCTCTCCATGGTAGTCATAGCTTCAATGATTGGAAATCGCGGTCTTGGTCAAGAGGTATTATTGGGTATAAACACTCTTGATGTAGGGAGGGGTTTTGCGGCTGGGATTGCCATTGTAGCGATGGCAATTGTAATAGATAGAGTTACCCAATCCTTTAGCCTTAGGTTACAGTCCAATATGGGTTTAAATCAAAATTGATTAAATTTAATAAAATAACAAAGATTTTTGGAACTAATTCTCACTCATTAATGAAAATGATTAATGAAGGTGTTGATAATAAAATTATAAGGGAGAAAACAGGTTGTACAATCAGTTTAAGGGAAATTTCTTTCTCGTTAAGTGAGGGTAAAATTCTCACTATAATGGGTTTATCAGGTTCTGGTAAATCTACCTTGTTAAAAATGGCAAACGGACTAATTAAACCAACCTTCGGCGATATAACTTTATTTGGTAAGAAATTGAATACACTTAATTCTAAAGAGCTTAGAAATCTAAGACTATGGAGTGTTTCTATGGTTTTTCAAGGTTATGCACTTTTCCCTCATCGTAATGTCATACAAAATATAAGTTTTGGAATGGAATTACAAAATAGTTCATTTAATCATAAAGCTTATGATTTTGATTTAATTCTTGATCAGGTTGGTCTTTCTGGGTTTGAAGAATACTACCCTCATCAATTATCCGGCGGCATGCAACAAAGAGTTGGTTTGGCAAGAGCTTTGGCAACTGGAGCACCTCTACTGTTAATGGACGAGCCATTTTCATCACTTGACTCATTAACAAGAAGGGAAATGCAAGATTTGTTGATAAATTTGCAAAAGCGATTGAAAAAAACAGTTATATTTGTCACTCACGATTTTTCTGAAGCCTTAAAGCTTGGTCATAGTATGATAATACTCAAAGATGGTGCAATTATTCAGCAAGGTATAGGAAAAGAGATAGTTAAAAACCCTATAAATAATTATGTAAGAGAAATTTTAACATGAAGAAAAAATTTAGAATTAAATAACTATTTTAAATTTATTTTTTTAGGATAATATTGTCTTTATCTTCTAATAAGTGTGATAGTTTGTATTAATTTTTACTTTCGAGGTTTGTGTAAAGAATTGATTCGCTTTAATCTATTTTTAATTATTTTCTTTTCATCTATCAACTTTAATGAATTTGGGGTTAACTTCTCAACCCTAAATTCTCAAGAACTAAATATTATTAGGATCGGAACCGGATCAACCTCTGGTACCTATTTTCCAATAGGTGGATTAATTGGAAACGTAATATCAAATCCTCCAGGGTCAAGGCCGTGTGATAGAGGTGGTAGCTGTGGTGTGCCAGGTTTAATTGCTGTTGCTCAGTCAACTGGTGGCTCGATTGATAATATTAACTCAATTAATAATGGTCAAATGGAAGTTGGGTTGTCACAAGCAGATGTAGCATACTGGGCTTTCCATGCATCCGGCTACTTTGAAGGTAAGAAAGCTAAAAGTTCTATTAGAGCCCTGGCAAATTTATTTCCTGAGAATGTACACTTAGTATCTCGCGCAGATTCTGGTATTAGAAAGATATCAGATTTAAATGGAAAAAGAGTTTCTTTTGGAGGTCTTAAATCAGGGTCTAGGGTTGACGCAAAATTGATTCTTTCTGCTTATGGATTGCGTTTCTCAGATATTAATATATTTAACTATAATTTGGATAAAGCTGTTGAGGGCATACAAAATAATACATTAGATGCATTATTTCTGGTGAGCGGCGCCCCAGCTTTAGCAATTTTAGATTTGTCTAACAGAGTAGATCTTCATTTTGTTCCTATAGATGGTCCAATTGCACAAAAGTTAGTCAAAATTTTCCCTTTCTTTATGGAGGGTGAAATACCTGAAAATATTTATGGTAATAATGAGTCTGTCAAAACTCTTAATGTTGGTGCGTTAATAATTACAAACACAAGCATGTCAAACAATTTAGCTTATGGTATTGTAAAGGCTGTTTGGCATCCAAACGTTAAACCTCTTTTTATATCAGGACACCCTAGAGGTGAGTATATGGATTTTAATAAAGCGCTTAATGGTATAGGATTTAAAATTCATCCTGGAGCTTTAACTTATTATCAAGAAATGGGACTTTTGACAGAGTCTAATTTGAAAAATGACCTTTTTTTATCTCCTATGAAAAAGATACCTTGAATGCAACATATACCATTTGTTGACACAATTAAGAACGCTATTCCCATTCATTTAGTTCATGAGTCTTCATTTAAAGAATGGATTAAAGGGCAATCAGATTTTTTTACTCAGTGGTTTAAATCCAATAATTTTATGGCTCGCCATGGTGATATTTGTTTGGTTCCTGGTCAAGATGGTAATTTAGAAAAGATAATTGTAGGTTTTTCTAAATCAGATTTTTGGCTTGGAGGAGGCATTCCAAGAAAAGTTCCAACAGGCTCTTATTATCTAGATACTATCTTTGCACTCAATGAAAATATAGATTATATAAAATTTAAAGAGAATTTTTGTATTTCTTGGTGCCTAGGCTCCTATTCATTTATAGGATATAAGACTAAATCATCTGAAAATATATCTAAATTATTTTGCCCGCAAGAAATTGATAAAAAATATATTTTAAAATTAGTTGAGTCCATTTTTATTACACGTGATTTAATTAATACTCCGACAGAGGATTTATCACCTTTAAAGCTTGCTGATTATTCTGAAAATATTGCAAAAAAATATAATGCTGAATTTAGGGTAATCAAAGGACAAGATTTAATTAAAAATAATTTTCCTGCCATACATGCTGTAGGTAGGGCTTCTATAAACGAGCCTTGTTTAATAGAAATTTGTAAGGGAGAACTCAATCTTCCTAAATTAACACTTGTTGGCAAAGGAGTTTGTTTTGACTCTGGTGGTATGGATTTAAAGAGTTCTAGTGGGATGCGTCTCATGAAGAAAGATATGGGAGGTGCTGCAAATATTATGGGACTTGCAAACTTGATTCTTGGTCTAGATTTACCAATTAGAATTAAGGTTCTTATTCCTGCTGTTGAGAATATGATTTCATCAAATTCATTTAAACCAGGAGATATAATAAGCACTCGCAAGGGAATTTCTGTTGAAATAGGAAATACTGATGCTGAAGGAAGACTAATCCTTGCAGATGCACTTGCTTATGCTTGTGAAGAGAGACCAGACTTATTAATTGACTGTGCAACATTGACAGGTTCTGCACGTTCAGCGCTTGGACCAGATATCCCAGCTTTATTCAGTAATTCGGATTTATTGGCTCAGGAACTGATTACTTATGGAAAGGAAATTGAGGATCCTCTTTGGTCTTTGCCACTGTGGGAGGATTATTTGAGATTGATACAAAGTAAAATTGCTGATCTAAATAATGCGGGAACCTCGAGCTTCGCAGGGGCAATAACTGCCGCTTTGTTTCTAGAAAGTTTTATAGATAAAAACGTTAGCTGGATCCATTTGGATATGTATTGTTGGAACAATGAGGATCGTCCAGGCCGGCCCATAGGGGGTGAAGCCCAAGGCCAAAGGGCTCTCTTTGATTTAATTTCAAACAAACTGTGTTAGTATTTACAATAGAGTCTCTTTGAATAAGATAGTTTTTTTTAATAAAAGACTCTATACAGACACGGATTTTATTGGAGATAGTGTTGATATTAAACCACCTTTTGATTCTCTCTATTATTCAAGGTTTTACAGAGTTTCTTCCCATAAGCTCTTCAAGTCATTTGATTATAATACCCAAGATTATGAGTTGGCCAGACCAGGGTTTGGTTTTTGATGTTGCAGTTCACGTGGGAACACTTGGAGCTGTAATAATTTATTTCCATAGAGATTTATTTAATATTTTAATAGGTTTGATTAAATTATGTTTAGGAAAAAAAGATCCTCGCGCAAGATTACTAGTTAATATTATCATTTCAACTTTACCAATAGTATTTGTAGGTTATTTTTTTGTTGAATATGTAGAGAATTATTTCAGATCGGCTGAATTAATTGGTTGGGTTACTATATTATTTGGCATATTTTTATATTTAATTGATAAGTTTTCTTTAAGAGTAAAGAAAATTGTTCATCTTGATTATAAAGATTCACTTGTAGTGGGTTTTTTTCAAGCTATGGCACTGATACCTGGTGTAAGTAGGTCTGGAGTATCTATTACTATTTTAAGATTCTTAGGGTATGAAAGAGAAGATGCAACTTTTTTCTCAATGCTTCTTTCAATACCAACAATAAGCCTTTCTGGTATATGGCTCTTCCAGAAGCTATATAAAATGGAGGATGTTAGTTTTAATAATGATATTTTTCTTGCAACAATAGTATCATTTATTACTGCATTAATTTCTATAACATTTCTAATGCGTTGGGTAAGGCGCTCAAATTTTACAGTATTCGTGATTTACAGGCTGATTTTGGGTTTTATAATTTTATCTTTTTCTTACCTGGGGATGTTATAAACTATAATAAGCTCTTTTTTAGTCTAATTCTTTTATCTTGCTGATATGGTTTAAATCGTTTTAGATAAGTAGGAATTATAGATTCCATTGGAGTTGGTTTAACGCCTAGATCTTCAAGTACAGGTAATGTTTTATCTGATATATTATCTATACGCAGTAATTTTATTTGGTCGGGCGTTAATAATGGGTTAGGTAAATATTGAAGATTTAAAGATATAAGATGACCAAACCAAAATGGGAAAGCGCAAATCCATGGCTTTCTCTCAGTTAAATTAATTATAAGATTAAGAATTTCTCTCATATCATAAATTTTAGGACCAACAACATCATATATTCTTTCATTAGGATGATTATTGGAAACTATTTTTAAAATTGCTTGTGCAATATCAGCTACGTAAACTGGTTGGAATTTTGTACCTCCACCTCCTTCTTGGTGGGGTACAACTTCTGAGAAATATGGTAAGATAGGTAGATATTTTGATAGATTTGCAAATCTATTAATAAAGCTATCATCCTTTCCAAATACTACACTTGGTCTCAATATAGTTGCATCTGGATAGTTCATCAGGGTTAGTTGTTCACCTTTTGCTTTGGATTGAGAATACAATGATTTGCTATTAATAGATGCACCCAAAGCAGAAATATGAATTAGTTTTTTAATTTTATGTTTTTTTGAAATTTTCGCAATATCCGCAGGTGCTAATGCGTGTAGGTTATTAAATGTTCTTTTACCTTTTTCGTAAAGGATTCCAACGCAATTTATTACGAAGCTCGAACCGTCTATAGCATTATTAATATCATAAGATGAGGATATTGAAGTTGGAATTATTGATATTTGACCAATTTCCCCTGCAGTTGATAGGTATGCTGCTTTCTCTGCATCCCTAACTGCAACTCTAATATTAAATCCATTTTTTGCTAGCAGCCGAACAATGTATCTACCAACGAAACCAGACCCGCCAAAAATAGTAACTAAAGGTTTTTTCATAATTTATCCTATAATAAGTTTTAATATTTCATTATATTTATTATGATTTTTATTGATCAATAGTTACATTAAGAAAATTCTTTATAACATACCAGTTTGAATCATAGAAATTATAGTAACACATTAGTATATTTAGTTTTTTGTATACTTTCTTTCAAGAATTTTCATTATGGTAGAGAAAAAAATATCTACTTAACAGAATCAAAAAATATATATTTACATAAGTTATTTGTTTACTTAACGTTTTTACTTTATCAAAGGGTATTATATTTTAAAAAATATTTAATTATTAGGGTAAAATAATGGTTAATTATATTCATAAGGGTGATATTCCTGCTGATTTAGCTTTTTCAACTTCTGTTGCTGTAGATACTGAAACTACAGGATTAAAGATAAATAGAGATAGATTATGTCTATTACAGCTATCAAGTGGAAACGGAGATAGCCATATCGTTCAATTTTTAGACTCGTATGAAGCCCCTAGACTAAAAAACCTTCTTGAAGATCCAGCTATTTCAAAGATATTCCATTTTGCTCGATTTGATTTGGGAGTAATCTACAAGTATTTNAATACATCTTGCACGTCAGTTTATTGTACAAAGATTGCTTCAAAATTATGCAGAACTAATACAGACCGGCATGGTCTAAAGGATCTTTGCAGAGATTTATTGAGTGTTGAACTCTCAAAATACTATCAGTCATCTGATTGGGCATCACCAGAACTTTCCAAAGAACAGATTGATTATGCGGCATCAGATGTACTCTATTTACATGCAATTAAGGAAATTCTTGATAAAATGCTCACTCGCGAAAAGAGGCTACATTTAGCAAGAGCTTGTTTTAATTTTTTGCCACATCAAGCTATGCTGGATGTTTATGGGTGGGAAGATCAGAATATATTTGCTCATTGAACAAATTTCTCTCAAGATTGACCTCATGGCTTGAAAAAGTCATAATATAATTTTTTAAATATATAACAAAATTTATACAATCTTTCTTTTTATGAACTTTATCATTTATTTTTTATTAATTTTAGGTTCTTTGGGATGAAATCTTCGCAATCTAAGAAAAACACTGAATTTATAAAAAAAGATTTAGAATCAGCTATTAGGGTTACATCATTAGCAGCTAATGGTTTAATTAAGATGGGAGAGAGTTTTGGTGCAAACTTTAGTGATTGTATAGACCTGTTATCAAATTTAAATGGAAGAGTAGTTGTATCTGGTATGGGCAAGAGTGGTCACGTGGGTAATAAAATTGCTGCAACTCTAGCATCAACTGGCACTCAGGCATTTTTTGTTCATCCTGCGGAGGCAAGCCATGGTGACTTAGGTATGATTTCAGAGGAAGACGCAGTGATTGCTCTTTCAAACAGTGGCGAAACAAAAGAACTATCAGATTTAATGTCTTATACACGTAGGTTTAATATTCCTCTGATAGGAATCACTAGCGTAGAAGATTCTACACTAGCAGAAAATTCAGATATTTTGATTTGTTTGCCTGATGTAGAAGAAGCAGGGCCACATGGTGTCCCAACAACTTCTACAACCTTAATGATATCTCTCGGTGATTCAATTGCAGTTGCTTTACTCGAGCGAAGAGGTTTTTCATCTGATGATTATCGTCTTTTTCACCCAGGAGGTAAGCTTGGTAAAAGTCTCTTGAAAGTTGCAGACCTTATGCATGCTGGAGATGAGGTGCCACTAACAACACCAGAAACTTTGATGAGCGAAACAATTATAATTATGACAAATAAGACGTTTGGCGTTGCTGGGGTAGTCGATGAAAAGAATAGTTTAATAGGCATAGTAACAGATGGAGATTTGAGAAGGCATATGTCAGGTCAATTAACTGATATGAAAACATCACAAGTAATGACATCAAATCCCAAATCAATAAATCCAAATATTCTCGCATCTGAGGCGTTAAGAATAATGAATGCCTCGAAAGTTACATGCTTATTTGTAATAGATAATGGATCTCCAGTTGGAATTATTCGTATTCATGATATTCTTAGAGCAGGCGTAGCATAACTTTATGAAGTTTATTGGTTGAAAGATGCTCAATTCACTCATTGAAGCGATTAATAAAAAAAATATAGAATCACAAGATAGGATAAATAAAGATGTTAAAACCTATACACAATTTGTATTGGTTATGAAATTTTTGTTGCCTTTAATTACCTTTTTTATTCTTCTTGTTGTAATAATTTATCCCTTATTAAATAATTCTAATGATGGTTCTTCTGTTAATTTTTTAGAAAATACTAATCTGGACTCAGATAAATTAAGCCTGGTTAATGCACGTTATTTTGGGGTAGATAAGAATGGACAGCAATTTTCAATAACCGCATCTAAAGCTACAGAGAAAAAAGAAGATAAAAATTCTATAATTTTAAATACTCCTCAAGCTGACATAATTTTAGAAGATGGGAACTGGCTTATGGTTGGCGCAAATTACGGAGAATACTTAAGGAGCCAAAGTGTTTTGAATTTAGAGGGAAATGTCAGTTTGTTTCAAGATCAGGGTTATGAAATGCATACTGAAAATGCCACATTATATATTGAAAAAGGTTCTGGAAAGGGAGATAGGGCCGTTAATGCCCAAGGTTCTTTTGGTTTACTAACCGCAGAAGGTTTTAAATTTAAAAATAAGGGCGATGTATTTTTCTTTAACGGCCCTGCAAAACTTACATTAAGTCCATTTAGAAAGAAAAAATAATATGTTCTCAAAAATTAAAATCCTATTATACCTCTTAAATATTTTTTTACATATTTTCTCTAACACTCTTAATGCTCAAAATTTAAATTTTAATTCCAATAATGATCAAAACCCAATAGAAGTATCTGCCAATAAAGGTATCGAATGGCAGCGAGAAGAAAAAATATTTATTGCACGTGGTTCTGCTAAAGCAATACAGGGAGATATAAAAGTATATGCTGATGAATTAATTGCTCACTACAGAGATATAGATGGACAAAATACGGATGTATACAGAGTGGATGCGTTAGGCAATGTTATTATTTATTCAAAAAACGAAACTGCTAGAGGCTCGGCAGCAGTTTATGATTTTGAAAAAGATGTTCTTGTAATGGAGGGAAGCCCCTCAATATTAAATACACCCGATGGAAAAGTAATCTCATACGAAACTATTCAGTTTTGGGGTAAAGATGATATTGCCCTGGCAAAGGGTAATGCTCAAGCTGAGAGAGATAATAATAAGCTTTTTGCAGATATGCTGGTTGCTAGGTTTCAGACTGATAATGCAAAAAATATAAATAATGATAATCAAAACCAAGAGGATGCTAGGATTTCTATGATTGAAGGTTACGGAAATGTTAGGCTTGAAACAAAAAGTGGTGAAGTAATTTTGGGTGAACGTGGTAAATATGATCTTATTTCAGAAGTTGCAATACTTGATGGTAATGTGAGGGTTAAATCAGAAAATAGTCAGATGAAAGGCGGTTTTGCTGTAATTGATACTTCCAAGGGTGTTAGTACACTATATCCAAGTGCTATTGAATCAGGTTATTCTAGACCAGGACAAAAGCCCAGAGTTAGTGCTGTCTTGGTTCCAAAGCCCAAAAGAGTTAAAAATCTGATAGACTCTGACTAATAACTAACATTTTTTGATATGCGTTTATTGAAAGGTTTAAGATGTCATTAGATCTGATAGATATGATGGAAAATTCTACAAAAAAGGAAACGTTAGATATTGATTCATCTGATGGACTAGTAGTTAAAAACCTTGGTAAGTCTTTCAAAGGTCGTCCTGTATTAAAATCAGTAAGCTTGTTTGTAAAACAAGGAGAGGCTGTTGGTTTACTTGGCCCAAATGGAGCAGGAAAAACAACATCTTTTTATTGCGTAACTGGATTAATAAACCCCGATGAGGGAAAGATTTTTCTTCATGGCGAAGATATTACTCCTCTACCAATGTATAGGAGAGCTAGATTAGGTATTGGCTATTTACCCCAAGAAGCCTCAATATTTAGAGGTATGACGGTTGAAGCAAACATCAGAGCTGTAGCAGAAGTGGTCGAACCAAACAAAAAAGTACGTGATGAGCTTGTAGAATCCCTTCTACAAGAATTTAATATCCAACATTTGAGAGAATCTTCAGCGCTAGCTCTCTCAGGAGGAGAAAGAAGGCGTGTAGAAATTGCAAGAGCACTAGCTTCTCGCCCTACTTTTTTACTTCTTGATGAACCTTTAGCCGGAATTGACCCAATTGCAGTTGCTGATATAAGAGATTTAGTCTCACATTTAAAAGATCGGGGTTTAGGTGTTTTAATTACAGACCATAATGTTAGGGAAACATTAGATATAATTGATAGAGCATATATTTTACATGACGGAGGAGTTCTTATGGATGGGCTTCCTTCAGAGATTGTTGCTCATGAAGGTGTAAGAAGGGTTTACTTAGGTGATAGATTTAGTCTTTAAGAATCGCTAAATTATCTAGCGTTGATTACAACTACTGGTTGATATTTTAATCAATACAACTTATAAACGATTATCATAACTTATTGATTTAATTAAATTTAAAATGTTAATTAGTTTTATTTTTCCAATTATAAGAAAATTATAATAAAATTATTTTTAGTATTCTTGACTCAGTAACTTCTCATGAATATGTTTCGCGCCTTGATAAGTAATTTAAAGTTAACAGATATAATTTGTTACTCAGGTTTATTAATTTCCCAAATAGTGTTCTTTTTATAGGAATAGATAATGGATATTAGCGACTTCTTGCAAAATGATGCAGTGATTACACTTCGTGCAAGTAGTAAGAAGCAGTTACTTCAAGATCTTGCAAAGCAAGCTAAGGTTTTGACTGGTTTAAACGATGCCAAAATTTTTGAAGTTTTACTTGAAAGAGAAAAGCTCGGATCGACTGGTTTAGGCAAGGGTGTGGCTATACCTCATGGTAAGCTAAGCGGTTTATCCTCCTTACAGGGTATTTTTGCGAAACTTGATAAACCAATAGACTTTGATTCCGTTGATAATTCCCCAGTTGACTTAGTTTTTCTTTTACTTGCACCGGAGCAAGCAGGCGCAGATCATTTAACTGCACTTGCAAGAGTCTCTAGATATCTTAGAAAACAGGATAATTGTGAAAAACTAAGGAATACAGATGACCAAGATGGATTATATATTCTTTTAACACAGAATGAGGCTCAAGCTGCATAACTCTTCTTTTAATGGGAACGGTAAAGAACTTGTCAATAATAATAAGTAAGAGTAATTCTTTTGAAACTTCTATTCCGCTTGTAGTTGTTGGAGCAGGTGCGTGCGGTCTAACAGCAGCTCTTTCGGCAAGAGAAAAGGGAGTTGAGGTCGTAGTAATTGAAAAAGATAAAACACCACATGGAACTACCTCGATGTCTCAGGGTACAGTATGTGCGGCAGGGACCAATGCTCAAAGAAGTGTTGGGATAGAGGATAGTCCGGAAAAATTTTACTCCGATGTTATGAAAAAGGTAAATGGTAGAACTGATAAAGACTTGGTTAGACTTGTTACCAGTCAAGCTGGTCCAATGATTGATTGGATTAGTGATAAGTATAATATTCCATTTTCTGTTGATACATCATGGAAAGGTTTAGGTCATTCAGTACAACGTCTTCATGCACCTCCTCAAAAATCAGGAGAGGATTTATTAGGTAGATTGTTAAAAGCAACTGAAGATGCAGGTGTTACATTGATTACTGGAGCGAATGTAAAAAGCTTATATGCTAATGATTCCGGAAAGGTCAAAGGGGTTTTGATCGAAAGACCAAATGGAAATATTGAAAAAATTGGGTTAGATTCAATTGTCCTTGCAACTTGTGGATTTGCAAATAATGAGGAAATGATAAAAGAATTTATTCCTGAAATGGAAGACGCTCGTGTTTTTACTTGGGAAAATAGCAATGGTGATGGAATAAAATGGGGTATGGAGTTAGGTGGTATTGTTTCAGATATGACTTCGTTCCAGGGATATGGTGCTTTGGCATATCCTCATCAATTATTATTTAATTATAATTATATAATTGATGGCGGTTTTATGGTTAACACATCTGGAGATAGATTTTCTGATGAAGTTGCTGATGTGTCCGGCCAAGGATTAAAAGTGATGGAGCAGGAAGATAAGATTGCATACATAATTTATGATGAAGAACTTCATAAAAGATACTTTCATTTAAACGAGTCTAAAAAAGCTATAGAAGTAGGAGCTGTTTATAAGGCAAATTCAATATCTGACTTTTCGGTTAAATTCAAACTTCCTCTTTCTAGACTAGAAAAAACTCTTTACGATGTTTCTGAATTTAAAAAAGGAATAAGGCAAGACCCTTGGGGCAGAAGCTTTGAACATTCACATATTCTAAAACCACCTTACTATGGAATAAGGGTAACTGGAGCTATTTATCACACACAAGGAGGCCTCGAGGTTAATAGCAGCGCACAGGTAAAGGATAATCAAGGTGGAGTTCTACCTAATGTTTTTGCAGGTGGCGGGGTTGCAAGGGGTATGAGCGGTCCCACATGCTCAGGTTATATGCCTGCAGCGGGCCTTTGTATGGCAATGACGCTAGGCAGGATTGCGGGAGCAAATGCAGCAAAAATTATATAATATTTCATTTATGTTTTAATGGTTTGTATTATTGAGTCAGCTATTGCATTAATTATAGAAGATGTATCAATGTTGTGCTCTTTATAAAGCTGTTTAATAGTTCCAGCTTCCCCAAATCTTTCAACCCCAAGGGGAAAGCATTTTTGTCCTAAAACAGAGCCTAACCAACTAAGTGATAGAGGATGTCCATCATGAATGGTGATCAGGCTTGCATTTTTACTAAGTTTAGATAATAAATTTTCTATATGACTTTTTGAGTTTTTTTCTCCTAAGCGTCTTTTCTTTGCATTTAAATTCCAATCTGCATGTAATCGATCTGGTGATGTTACTGCAAGTACACCAGAGTTCGGAATATCGTGTTCGATTAATTTAAANGCTTCTAGAGCCTCAGGTGCTATAACGCCACAATATATTAAGGCAAAATCAGAGCCCTCTTTAGGGGGTATGATCCAATATCCTCCATCTATTATTTCTTTTTTATTAGATTCACGAAGTACACGTTGAGGCTGGTTTATTTGCCTGGTGGATAACCTTAAGTATACAGAAGATCCTTTATCTTGTTGAATGTGCGAAAATGACCATGAAAGAATATTTTCTAATTCATCTGCAAATGCAGGTTCATAGGCTATTAGGTTAGGATGGCCTATCCCTACTAAGGGGGTAAAAATTGATTGATGTGCTCCTCCTTCTGGCCCTAGTGAGATACCACTTGGTGTTGCAACAAGAATAAATCTTGCATCCTGATAGCAAGAGTAGGTCAGTGCATCTAGACCTCTTGAGATAAAAGGGTCATAGAGAGTTCCTATTGGAATTAGCCTTTCATCGAATAAATCATGCGATAGGCCTAACATTCCAAGAAGAATAAATAGATTGTTTTCTGCAATGCCTAATTCGATATGTTGTCCTTTTGGGCTTTGATTCCATCTTTGAGGGGATGGTAAGTGCATTTGTCTGAAGATGTCATTGCTTGCTTTAACATGAAATGGACTTCTTTGATTGACCCATCCACCTAAATTTGTTGAAACAGTAACATCAGGAGATGTAGTAACAATTCTGTCAGCAAGCTCTGATTTACCTTTACCTAATTCATTCATAATTTTACCGAAAAACTCTTGAGTTGAGAGAATTTGATCTTTTTTTATTTCAATTTCCGGTAAAGGTATAATATCATTTTTTTTTGGCTTGTTTTCTCTTGTTATTCTTTTTGAAAAAGGAATATTTTTTAAATAATCAATTAGTATATTTTCAGGTATTTTTATCCCAGAAAATTTATCCCATTCTTTTCCTTTATCTATACCCATTGACTCTTTTAATTGATCCACCTGATCATTATTTAAGATTCCTGCGTGATTATCTTTGTGCCCTGCTAGTGGAAGGTTATATCCCTTGATTGTATAAGCAATAAAACAATGGGGTCTATCATCCTTTTCTGCCGCAGAAAAAGCTTGAAGTATTGCTTCAATATCGTGCCCTCCAAGATTAGTCATTAGATCGTGTAGAGAGTCATTATCATATAAGTCTAAGAACTCTTTCAAGCCCTCGGTGCCATTAAGGTCATTAGATAACTTCTTTCTCCATCCATCCCCTGCTTGAAAAGTTAGCGCTGAATAAGTTAGATTTGGGCATTCGTCTATCCAGTTTTTTAATGCAGGTCCAATCTTTGTTTTGAATGCACTTTGAAGCTTTAGGCCATATTTTAGAGAAACCACATTCCAATTAACAGTGGCAAAGAATCCAGTTATCCTATTAAAAAGCTTATCATTTACAACTCCATCTAAGCTTTGTCTGTTATAATCTACAATCCACCAACAGTTTCTTATATCATGCTTCCATCCCTCAAGAAGTGCCTCAAAAATATTTCCTTCATCTAGCTCAGCATCTCCAAGAAGGGCAATCATTCTATTCTTGCCAGAATTGTCTTTAATTAGATTATGACCATGGAGATAATCTTGTACTAGTGAGGCAAATAGTGTAGCTGCTACCCCCATTCCAACAGACCCAGTAGAAAAATCAACATCTGCATTGTCTTTAGTTTTTGATGGGTATGGTTGAACGCCTTTGAAGTCTCTAAATTTTTTTAGATTATTTAAAGTTTGATTATCCAGGAGATACTGTATTGCGTGAAAAACTGGTCCAGCATGTGGTTTTACGGCAATTCTATCGTTTGCCCTTAATTGCCTTAAAAATAAAGCTGTCATAACAGATACCAAAGATGCACATGATGCCTGATGTCCGCCAACCTTAAGATTATCATCTTTTAGTCTTATGTTATTAGCGTGATGAATCATCCAAGTTGCAAGCCATAAAACTTTCTTTTCAAATGACTTTAGTATCTGTATTTCATCATAATTATTCATTTAAATAGCCAATTGTTGTTATGTTAAATAAATAAAGTAGAATTATTTTTAAAACATGCTTTAATTTTAAACTTATATATTATTATTTAGGAAAATAATAGAAAGGTTATATTAACATGCATGGTCTTATGATGAATACGCCTTTATTGATATCTTCATTAATAAAGTACGCTTCTCAATACCATAGCGATACTCAAATAGTTACTAGAACCCTGGAAGGTTCTATTCGCTTTTCAAACTTCGAGACATTAAATGAGCGCTCAAAAAAACTTGCTTGTGGATTGCTAGAGCTAGGAATTAAGAGTGGAGATAGGATTGCAACACTTGCTTGGAATACAGATAGGCACCTAGAATTATACTATGGCATCTCAGGTATTGGGGCAGTTTGTCATACTCTTAATCTCAGGTTAAGTGATGAAGAGCTCATTTATATTATTAACCATGCTGAAGATAGATTATTATTTTTTGATAATACTTTAAAAAGTAAAGTTGAGAATATTAAGCCCTATCTAAAAAGCGTTGAGAAATTTATACCAATTTCAAAGACTAAGGATTTAGAAGATATAGATTCTCATTATTTAAATTATGAAAATTTATTAACTAGAAAAATTACCAACTTTGACTGGCCTGTGTTTGATGAGAATCAAGCTGCATCATTATGTTATACTTCTGGAACCACTGGGCGTCCCAAAGGTGTTCTATATAGTCATAGGACAACTGTGATTCATGCCATGGCAAGTTGTTTAAATAATGTACTTGCCTTGAGAGTTGAAGATGTAGTTTTACCAGTTGTTCCTATGTTTCATGTTAATGCTTGGGGAATCCCTTATTCAGTCCCCATATCTGGAGCTAAATTAGTAATGCCAGGAGATAAGCTTGATGGTAAAAATCTTTTTGATCTTATGGATAAAGAGAACGTAACTATAGCCTTAGGGGTTCCTACCGTCTGGTTGGGATTGCTTGATCATATGGATAAAGAGGCGCGTAAGCCTCATGCCTTAGAAAGGGTAATAATAGGTGGTGCTGCTGTTTCAGAATCAATGATTGACAGATTTGAAATTGATTATGGGGTTAATGTACATCATGCATGGGGTATGACTGAAATGAGCCCAATTGGTGTTCTTAACTCATTAAAACCAAAATTCTCTAAACTGACCCGGTCAGATAAAATGCCTATAAAGCTTAAGCAAGGAAGAGGAATATATGGGGTAGAATTACAAATAGTAGATGATGATGGAAATGAATTACCAAGAGATGGAGCTTCTTCAGGTCATTTGCTTGTTAGAGGCCCTTGGATAATAAGTAATTATTACAAAGAAAAAAAATCTGCATTAACAAAAGATGGTTGGTTTGATACAGGAGATATTGCGACTATTGATAAGGATGGCTATATGAATATTACGGATAGGTCTAAGGATATAATTAAATCTGGGGGTGAATGGATCAGTTCTGTAGCTTTAGAAAATGTAGCTGTGGGCCATGATGCAGTACTTCAAGCTGCTGTAATAGGTATTTATCATCCCAAATGGCAGGAAAGACCTCTTTTAATCTGTGTCCCTAAAGGGGATAACCTTCCATCGCTTGAAGAAATAAATAAGTTTTTATCAGATAAGATTCCTAAAATGTGGTTTCCAGATGCAATAGAATGGGTTGATAAATTGCCAATAGGTGCAACAGGTAAGGTTGTTAAAGCAGAGTTAAGAAAAATTTATAAAGATTATAAAATTTAAGCTTTAATGAAAAAGTTTTCTATTATTTTTGCTTTATTCTTCAAGCCATCAACTGTTCTTTCGCTTGGAAAAATACCTTTTGTAGAGTTAGGTATCAAACTTGCGGCATCATTAATTCCAGCTTTCAATGGGTCATCATCAGATGCTCCCAAAAAAGTCTTTTGAGTGATTAAAGGAAGTCTTTCTCTGTCTTGGTGTCTGAATGCAGCTCTATATCCTTTATGATAAGTTGTTAATCCCTTTAAAACTTCAAGAACAACTACTTGTAATTCTTCTGCAGTTGGCATGCTTTCGCTGTTTCTCCTAAATTCTGGTGTCCTTCTAAAATATGGAAAATGAATAACTTGATCTCGAACAAAATTCCATGCCCAAATAAGATGTTGGCCAAATTCATCTGGTTTAATTTCAGGTGCGTAATTTTTTAAGAAATCTTTTTTATCTTCTGGTGAAAACATACCAATGCCGTCAAAAACTAACTTTTCTACTCTATCAGGGTAGTTTATTGCTACTTCACATGCTATGTGAGCGCCTGTGTGACTGCCATAAAAGTGGCATTTTTCAATATTTAATGCGTCCAAGATTCTTATGACACTTTCAGCATAATCATCTGCATTTGGGATGTCTTGTTGTGGGGGTGGCGAGTCTCCAAAGCCAAGAGTATCGGGAGCAATTATATAATTATTTTGAGCTAGTTCTTTGATTAATGGGACAAGATTGATTGATGATGATGGCGATGCATGAATCATGTATATAGGTATTTTCTTATCTTTAAATTCTAAACCGCCTGATCTTATATGAACTTGTCCCTCATTGATTCTAATAAAGCTTCTATCTATACTCATTTTTATACCCCCATTTTTATTTCTAATCTAGTTAATCTTTATATTTTATACTTATGTCTACCTTACATCTATAATTTATTTATATTATAATAATGATTTGACTGCCTCGTTTATTTTATGCAAACTTTCACTCCTACAGATAATTATAATTTGCCAAAGGTCCTTGCTCAGTTTGATACGTTGACTGAAGCTTTAGATTATGCAGCAAAGGGTGAAACAGGGTTTAATTTTTACTCTTCAAAATGTGAATTACAATCATCTATTTCTTATAAAGAACTTTCCAATAAAGCAAAGAAGCTATCATTTAATCTCATGGGTAAAGGTATTGTTAAGGGAGACAGGGTAGCTCTTCTTGCTATTACAAGCCCTGATTTTTTAATTTCTTTTTTTGCATGCCAGTATTGTGGCGCAATTCCAGTTCCGCTTCCTCCTCCGTTAGCATTTGGAAGAAAGGAAGCCTATATTGAACAGACTATAAGGCAATTAACCTCATCGGGAGCTAGTACCTTTTTAGTTTCAAGTGAGTATTTGTCATTTATTGGGAGCTCAATCAAAAATACAACAGAGATTATATCCTTTAGCGAAATAAAACTTTTCAAAAGCTTAGATAAAGAGATTCAAGTTTTGCCAAATGATTTATCATATATTCAATATAGCTCAGGTAGTACAAGGTCTCCTAAAGGAGTGGCGATAAGTCATAAAAATGTTATGTCTAATTGTGTTGGGATGAATAGTGGTGTCGGAAATAAAATTGGAGAAAGGGCAGTATCTTGGTTGCCTTTTTACCATGATCTAGGGTTAGTTGGTTTCATGTTAGGGTGTATGACTTCACAGACTAGTGTGGATTACATCTCGCCAATTGACTTTGCTAAAAGGCCATTAACATGGCTAAAGTTGATAGATAAAAACAAGGCAACTTTCTCTTATAGTCCCAGTTTTGGTTACGAATTGTGTTCAAGAATTCAAAAATCATATCAGAAGCTACCCGATAACATTGATTTGTCAACATGGAGAGTCGCTGGGATAGGGGGTGAGATGATTAAACCTAAGGTAATAGAGGAGTTCGGTAGGATATTTTCCTCGTTTGGATTTAAAAAGTCAGCGTTTAATCCTTCATATGGTATGGCTGAGTGCGTAGTTGGAGCCACTTTTTCAAAACTTAATTTAGGCATGCAAGTGGACCATATATCAAAAAAGGAGATGATTGAAAGACATTACGCATTAAATATTCCAATAGATGATGAAAAGAATGGAAGAACTTTCGTTATTTGTGGAAGAGTAATAAAGCATCACTCTATTGAAATCAGAAATGAACGAGGAGATATTCTTACAGAGCGTCATATTGGTAATATCTTCTTGTCAGGTCCCAGTATAATGCAAGGATATTTTCAGGATAAAGAGGAAACAAATAATATAATTAAGGACTCTTGGTACAATACAGGGGATTTAGGTTATCTTATTGGTGACGATCTAGTAGTTGTTGGAAGGTCAAAAGACCTTATGATTGTAAATGGTAAGAATTATTGGCCTCAGGATGTGGAATGGGCAGTTGAGAAGATTGACGGAATGAGATCAGGAGATGTTGCTGCTTTTACACTATACCAAGATGATATTGGGGATGAGCCAACTGTTCTGGTGGAATTTAGAAAATCATTGGGTTGGAATATGAAAAAATTCTCTAATGTATTAAGGAATCAGATTGTTGAAATGGTAGGTTTGCATTGCAAGATTATATTAATACCTCCTCGTTCTTTACCTAAAACCACCTCTGGAAAACTATCAAGAAGAAAAGCAAAAGAGCATTTCATTAGAGGTTTAATTAAGCCTTTAGCATTATCTTAATTTTTAAATTATGTATTCAAAATGAAAAATAAAAATATTGCAATTACTGGAGCAACTGGTTTTTTAGGAAAAAACCTAACCCTCAATCTTTGCAATAATGGTTTTAATGTTCGAGGTCTTTCCAGGTCTAAGGGGAAATCGTTCAAACAGAATTCGGTATCATGGTTTTATGGAGAGCTTGATGATAAGGAGATAATAAACTCTTTTTTAAATGATTGTGATACAGTTATTCACGTAGCAGGTTTAACAAAAGCAAAACGTCCAAATGATTTTTATAGAGTTAATAGGGATTTAACAAAAGATTTTATTGAGATTTGCAAACAAAAAAAAATAAAGAGGTTTATATACATCTCATCTTTGGCAGCTAAAGAGCCAAGTATTTCGCATTATTCATCTAGTAAAAAGCAAGCTGAGGATTTATTAAATCATTACAAATCTTCTATGGAAATTATGATTTTAAGGCCCCCAGTTATTTATGGTCCAGGCGATAAAGAAGTTACTGTTCTCTTTAAAATGATACTAATGGGAATCGTTTTTGCTCCTGGGGACAAAAATAATCGAGTTTCACTGATTTATGTAGAGGACTTATGTGAAGCAATAAGGATATGTGTTAAAAGTTATCAAGTAAATTCTTTAATTGAGATTGATGACGGAAAAGATGGAGGTTATTCTTGGGCTGAGTTAACTGAAATTGCCGCAGATGTTTTAAATAAAAAAGCGAAAATAATATATGTTCCAAATTTTATTGTTTGGTTTTTTGGTGTGTTGGGGTCGCTTTATTCATACTTTTTTTCACCTGTAATGCTAACTGTATCTAAAGTGCCGGAAATACTTCATAAGGAATGGGTTTCTGAGGGTCATAGAATTGATGGGTGGAATAGCAAAAATAATATTAATCAAGGTTTGAAAAAGACCTTAAATTTCAACTAATCACAAAAATATTATAGAAAATTACAATAAATTTTACTTGTAAAAAAGGTTTAAAAACAAGTAAATATAGTTAAATTATTACTAAAATCTTAATAAAATAGTTTACAGGGATATATAACCATGAAGGCGGAGCTTGGCTCTGATAAATCCTCAAATGTTCGTAAAGTAGTTTTAGAGGTTTTAAAAGATTTTAATAAAAAAGGAATTGTAATATCTGATTCTACTAGTTTTGTCGGTGATTTAGAATTCGACTCATTACTTGTAATGGAATTTATTTCTGAGTTAGAAGACCAGCTTGATGTGTCAGTTCCTATTAATATTTTACCCGACATTGAAACCGTTGGGATTCTTATTGTTAATGCCAAAAGAATAGTACGAGAAGAACATGGCTGACTTATTTGATAGATTTGAACCTTTATTAAATAGAAAAAATGACCTCCTTGGAGATGAAGGACCTGATCCATTCCAGGTTGAGATGGATGAGGTAATTTCTCAAACTGAAGCAATTGTGAAGGGAAAAAAAATTATTCTTGCAGGTACAAACAATTATCTAGGTTTAACTTTTGCACCCGAAGCCTTAAAGGCTGCTCACGAGGCTCTCGAACTGGCAGGTACTGGAACTACGGGAAGTAGGGTCGCAAATGGTACTTATCATGGACATACAAAACTTGAGGAGACTCTGGGTAAGTTTTTAGGTAAGAAGCATGCAATGGTTTTTTCAACAGGTTATCTAGCTAACCTTGGTGTTTTATCAACTTTACTAGGACCTGACGACTATATCTTGATGGATGCTGACTGCCACGCCAGTATTTATGACGGGGTCAGAATGGGGCAAGCTCAAATTATTCGCTTTAGACATAATGATCCAGAAGACTTGAACAAAAGGCTTTCAAGGTTATCAAAGAAAAAAGGTAACAAGTTAATTGTTGTTGAAGGCATTTATTCAATGCTTGGCGATAAAGCCCCTTTAAAAGAAATTGTGGAGGTCAAGAAGAATCATAAAAATACTTATATATTAAGTGATGAAGCACACTCGCTTGGTGTTTTAGGAAGGTATGGAAGAGGTTTGCCTGAGGAGCTTGGTGTTGAAGATGATATTGATTTTATTATTGGAACATTCTCTAAAAGTGCTGGTACTGTTGGAGGGTTTTGTGCTTCAAGTCATCCAAAATTTAACTTACTTCGTTTGGCGTCAAGGCCATACATTTTCACTGCTTCTTTACCTCCTTCCGTAGTTGCATCAGCAAATACTGCAATATCCTTAATTGAATCTGGTGGAGCACTAAGAAAAAGGTTAATGAGGAACGCTAAAAAATTACATAATGGTCTCAGTAATCTAGGATTTAATTTGGGAAGTGATGTTAGCCCTGTCGTTGCAATAATTGCCCCAGATGTAAAAGTTGGTGTTGAGTTTTGGAGAAATTTAATTAGATCAGGTGTTTATGTAAACCTAGCACTGCCACCTGCTACTCCAAATAACTACACCTTACTTAGATGCAGTTTATCTGCCTCACACACCTCTTCTCAAATCGATAGTATTGTTAATATTTTTTCTCAAGTTGGTTGCTCTCTGGGTATTATTCCTAAGTTTTCCTCCCAAAAAGTTTCAGTCGGCTAGTTTTCTTCAAGGTAAAAATTAAAGTTATGAATTACAAATTAGGTTTTTGGGCAGATAGAGAATATCATTTAGATAAAATGAATCTTTCTCAGTTAGTTGTGGCATATTTTCAATATTATGCGATTGCTGCTTACTTATTTGTCGCCTTCATTCTTTCTTTATATGTTATTTTTTCTTACTCATATAATGGCGCCAGCATTTTTGAATTATCAATTTCAGTTTTTTCTACAATAATAATTTATCCATTGGTCTGGTACGTCCTTCATAGATGGGTGCTACATTCTAAATGGATGTGGAAATCCAAAATAACTGCACCTATATGGAAAAGAATTCATTTTGATCATCACNCAGATCCAAATAATTTAAAAGTTCTATTTGGTGCTTTATATACTACACTTCCTACTGTCATTGTTGCAACAGTTCCCATAGGTTTTTATTTTGGAGGATTTCCAGGGGCAGCAGCTTCTTTATGTACAGGTATTATTACCACTTGTTTTTATGAATTTATTCATTGTATTGAACATTTGGGTTATATGCCTAAATCTCGTTGGTTGAGAGAGCTTAAGAAACTTCATATGGCTCATCACTTTCATAATGAAACTGGTAATTTTGGGATTACCANTTTCTTATGTGACTGGATTTTTGGTACAATATACAAAAAAAATAATGAAAAGCCCAGGTCTGAAACTGTTTTTAATTTGGGATATAATGAAAATATAGCGCTAAAGTATCCTTATGTGGCAGAACTTACTCCGGAATGGCCATATGTTGCAGACCCGGTAAGAAGACAAAAAATGCGTGAAGAAGAGCAGAATGGTAATTTAGTTAATACTCTTCCAAATTTTTAATTTAAAAAAAATTTTTATAGCGCTTATTATAGGTTTTTCTTTATCTTTTTCTGTCAACTCAATTTTTATGCCTCTGTGTCTTTCTAATTTCCATGCTAGGTATTCTATACCTCCATGAAATGTATATGCTGCTTTAAGTAACCTCAATATATTTAGCAAACGAGTCCAGTACTTTCTAAATACCCATTTTAGATTTTCCTTTTGGATTTGCATGGGCCCATATTTTTTAATTGTTAACTCGGATAAAACAAGGTTTCCAACTTGTTCAAAACGCTTATTGTCATTCTCTATAATTGAATTGATTCTAGCTTTACTTTCTGGCCTTAATTCACAGCTATATGTTAAATTGAGGCCTTTTATCCAAAGATCTTTAATAGAAGTCTGTTTGTTTGTCGTTTTTATTGTTTTCTCCAGAAATGTTTTTATTGCGTTACTTATGGACTTAATAATTATAGCTTTTGTTTCCTCGGAGTTATAATAAGTTAATTTTGTAGGTTGCGAAAACCTTCCCCAGAGGCTGGGAGAAAAACAACTATCACTGGTGCCATTTTTAAAAGCTGTCATAGTTATTACTGCCACCTTAGCTCTGCTAATTTTTCCATTGGTTTTTAATTCATAGTAATAAACATTTGGAGGTAGTAAATGAGAAAAGAATCTGATTAATGGGTTTTGAATAATTGGATATAAATTATCATCTAATTTAGGTTTTTTAATTGGTAAATTTATAGGACCATCTTTTAAATCCAAAAAATCAAT
>NZGX01000049.1 GCA_002691085.1 Rhodospirillaceae bacterium
TGGTGAGTATAATGAGATAGGACGTGCTAGCTCTGGTTTTGATATTTTATACAAGATTAAGGAGGGAGTTTTATCTTTAAATGATTTAGGCGAAATGAATATCAAAATAAGCTCAAGTCTATGTGAATAATTTTTATTCTTTCAATCCTATATCTTTCTTTAATTTCGCAACCTTATAATCTGGAATGCCTAATTGGTCTCTTAAATCTTCTAACATTATTTCTTCATCTTCACTAATTGATCCATCTCTAAATGCTGCTTGAAGTTGCTTTTTAAACATAATTAAATTTTGCTCTTCTTTCCTTTTTTGAGCTTGATTTGAAAATGATGCGGCAATTATACCAGTTAGTAATGCCACTGTACAAACTCCAAGTAGTGCTGTTATAGAACCAATAAATTGTCCTAAAGCAGTTATTGGATAAACATCTCCATAACCAACGGTTGTTAAAGTAATTACTGCCCACCAAAGTGTCTGAGGTATTGAACTAAATTTATCAGGTTGCGCAGTATTTTCTACCATATATGTAATGGTTGAGGAAAAAAGAACTACTAGAAAAAAGATATATATAGCTGCAGTTAGTGCTTTCCTTTCCGCATAGATTGAATGATATAAGTCTTCCAAAGCAGTTGAGTAATTTGATATCTTTAAGATTCTTACTAACCTTAATATTCTTAATGTTCTCAAGTCTAGATTGGGAAATAAAATGGGTAGTAAGCTTGGTAAAATCGCGATTAAATCAATAAGTCCATTCCCACTTAATGCGTATTTCATTCGCCTCTTGATTTTTGTATAATCTCCCCAGTCACTATCAAATCCTGCTGTCCAGAATCTTAATAGATATTCTATTGTAAAAATAGTTACCGAAAAAGTTTCAAAAGTGATAAAGAATTCGCTATATTCCGACCTTAACTCAGGTACTGATTCTAGAATAACTGCAATAATGTTAGTTATAATTAGGGTTATTAAAAACCTATTACATATTTTACTTGCAATATCGTTATCTCTAGTTCCTTTTAGTATCTCTAGAATTCTGTATTTACTCATACTTCAATATTCCATTAGGGTAAGAAAAATGATTAAAGACAAAAAAAATAAAAACTTTTTATCATCTTCAATAGATAGAGCAGAGGAGATGATAAAGATAGAAAAATTTGCTGCAGATTTAATGTCAGCATACAGTGAGCAATCCCAAAGTAAATTTTATAAAGAATTTAGTATTAGAGCTGATGGAAGTATAGTTTTGCATAGGTACCCACCCTTACCTCCTAAAGACCAGACTACTGAAAAAGTTTCTGCGGCAATAAAGCAGTGGCTGTCTGAAGATGACAAGGATAATAAAGGAGGCGGTTGGGTGTAATACTAACAAAATGATGCTTAGCTTGTGATTGGTTCTGCAGACCCTCTTATTGCTTGTGGCCCAAGTGCTTTAAAGTCCTCAATTTTACCTAAAACTTCAACAATCTTTTCATTTGCTAACTTTTCAGCTTCTCCCTCATTTTCAGCATCTATTTTTAAAACTCCATCAATTACCCAAGTAACACTATATTCAGACATTTTTTTCTCCTGACTTTTAATCATAATTAAGTTGAATAAGAAAACTTTAAATTACCACCACAAATAATTATAATATCTAGTTTAGTAGTCCCAGTCCATATGATGATTTAATTGTAGCCTAGTTGTTGTTTAACCCTTCTTGCTGAAGCAGGAGGGATTCCAAGATTTTCTCTATATTTTGCAACTGTTCTTCGTGCAATAGTAATACCATTTTCACACAGAATTGAAGTAATTTTTGTATCAGAAATTGGCTTTCCAGGAACCTCTTCATTTATAATTTTACGAATTTTATCTTTAACAGTAGCTGAGGATAGGTTTCCATCACCTGAAGAACTTTTAAGGCCTTGAGTGAAAAAATATTTTAGTTCGTAGATACCTCGCGGGCACTCCAGTAGTTTATTTGTAATTCCTCTACTGACCGTGCTTTCGTGAACATCTATTTCAATTGCAATTTCCTTCATTGTCATTGGAACCAAGCTATTAATACCTTCTTCAAAAAATGATAATTGTTTCTTGAGTATTGCACTGCCAACTCTAAGCATTGTAGATTTTCGGTATGCAAGAGCTTGCTGAATCCACTTTCCAGATTTATTACAACCTTTTAGATAGTTCTTATCTTCTTTTTTCATCGGTTGTCGCGCAAGTTCTTCCCAGAGTCTATCGAGGAAAAGTACTTTAGGTAATGTATCATCATTCACTTCAACTACCCAACCATTGTTTTTCTTTTCATTTTTATCTTTTTTTACAATTAAATCGGGAAGTTTAGCAATTTCTGCCACAGATGTGAATTTTAATCCAGGCCGCGGATCTAATGATTTGATCTGATCCATCATTTCAAGGAATTCAGACTTCTCAATATTACATAGACGCATTAATTGTGAAATTTGGTTTTTTTCGATCATATGTAAATTATCTAAAAGTTTAGATAATTTATCAGTTAATTTATTTGCTGCTAAAAGTTGAATTCTAATACATTCAATAAAGTTCTTTCCACCTACACCTAACGGCTCGAGTGTTTTGATTAAGTTTCTAGCCTCTATGAGTGGTTTGATTTTTATACCAAGCGCATTAGATAATTCTTCATCACTTTCTATAAGATAACCATTATCATCTATCCAGCCTAAAAGACCAATTGCTATATTTTTTATTTCATCGTCAATATTCTCTAACCTAATCTGCTTTTCGAGAAAGACAGATAACGACTCTTTTTCATGTAGTGTTCGCTCAGTAATTGTTTGAGTATGATTTATTTCCTCGCTTCCTGAATAATCTCTACTATCGTAGTCTTCAATTTCTTTCTGTCGTCCATCATTATTTATCTGATCTATATTGTTATTTGACGAAGATGTTGTTGTTGCAGGTGATGGTGATGGTGATGGTGATGATGAGTTATTTGCGTCAGCTAATCCATCATCTTTAGGCTTATCTTTGTGATCAGATTCATTTTTATTTTGTTTCTCATTCAATTCCAGGAAAGGATTTTTTTCAATTTCTTCGGTAAGGTGTTCATTTAGTTCAACGTTAGATAACTGAAGAAGCTTTAGAGCTTGCTGCATTTGTGGGGTGATAGCCAAATTCTGAGTTTGTTTGGCAGAAACCCCTAATTTAAGTTCCATTATAAATACTCATCATCTTCATTATATTTTATTAAGTCTCTAATAATCCTGTTAAAATCACACAATAATAAAAACGTTTAATCTAAAAACATATTATACAATAAAAAAAGCATATTTTACTAATTTTTGCTTATAAAGCTTGGTAAAAATTTGTTGATATTTTGTAAAATACTAAATGTTTTCTCTTTCAAATCTCTCATTTACGATATAAATTATTCTAAATAATCTAAATTAGGAGGTATTTGTGACTGTTGGAAGCCAAATCGGTACTGGGAATCTTCGCCCTGAAATGACTAACGATGAAAAAAAATGGGTTGAAAAAGAGCTTGAGGAGCAAATTGAAAGATATGAGATTATTGTTAAGCAAATGGAAGACCTAACTAAAGAGAGAGAAGAGTGGGTTGCAGACTTTCTAAAGCGAATTCAGACGAGGGGATTTCATTGGCATGCTGAAAATAAGCGTGTAATTAGTAAAGATGAGGTGAGGCCAAGAGATGGTCGCCCTTTGCAAGTCGTATATTAGTAATTTATTTAAAGTTAATCAAAATTATATTAAACAGGGAGAATTTTAATGGCCCGCCCTCATATTGAGCCTTTTGTTGATAGAGATGTAGATTTTAAAAATATGGATCTTTCAGGTATGCCTAATGGTATCAAATATAAGATCCTTAGTATGGATACTGATAATGGTGCTTGTACCTTAACTGTGCAATACGATGCTGGATTTAAACAGCCACCTGGTTTTTGTTACAATGAAATGGAAATCTTTATACAAGAGGGCTCTCTTAAGGTTGGTGACAAGTTATGTCTGAAAGGTCATTACTTTTTTGTTCCAGCAGGAAAGTCATTGCCTGAAATTACCTCAGAAACTGGAGCTTTGCTTTTAATATTCTATAATTTTGGCCCTCCAAGCTTTCAAGAATCTGACGAAAACCATGACAATTGTGATCCTTCTAAGTATGCAAATGTTAATTCTTATGAAGGCTTAGATTGGACAGGTAATGCGCTTTATCCTGCAACAGCTCCTGGTTGTCTTCTTAAAATGTTACATTATGACGAAAAAACTCATGGCATGACTTTTCTTTACTGCATGGTTCCAGGTTTTTGGCAAGATAACATCAGTTACCACGATTGTGCTGAAGAGGCTTATCATATTTGGGGTACCTCGTGGATGATGCAATTTGGTGATCTTCCTACAGGAGGATATTTCTGGCGCCCAGCTTATATAAACCATGGTTGTTTCAAATCTGATCATGGTATACTTGCCATTGGTAGAACAGATGGTGATTTACATAATCATTTTCATCATGACCCATTCTCAACACCAAAGGAAAATGCAGAAAGGGCAGCTGCAAGGTTGGCCAGACAAAGACCAGCGATGTATAAATGGATTCTTACCCAGGATCATAATCATGTCCCACATGATTTTGAAAACCCTGATGATCATGTTGATCCAACTCAATCAGACACAGCGCAAATAATTAATCCAGACGGAAGTCATTGGCCATAACTAGTTTAGACTCGAAATATAATTATAAGACTTACTAGAAAAGTTAGCTTAATTTAGCTTTTCTTTCTAAGTGACTTTGCTTGTTCTTTTGATATGTCAACAATCTTATCAATCATGCATATGCCTCCGGAGTTTAAGACTCTCAGAGCGTCCTGAATGCAAAGCTTATTTATAGAAGTTGAGTAACTGAAACCTCCTTCTATCTTAAGTCCAGGACAACGATTCATTAGATCTATTCTTTTAAATTTTCTACCTGTTAATTCAACTAAAATAGTTTTATTATCAATGACAGGAGTAGATTTTATATTATTTAATTTAATGCATTGTTGTGTTTTTTCAGAATTATCTTGTTCTTCTGCTAAGAGGGATGGTGTAATAAATAAAATTGTAATTAAAATATTAAAGAACGCTTTTTTCATTGTTTTTCTCCATTATCGAAGCTGGGAATAAGTTTAAATATTTTTATCATACTTATCAGATTAATTTTAATTTTATCAAATATTAATGAAAATATAAATAATCAAAAAAATAAGGCTTATTTCTTATGATATTTAATAATCTATTTTATAATATTATGAGTTTCTTTCTTTTAGTATTTTATAATCTATTTTTCTTATTTGTATTTGTTCAAGCAAAAACTAGTAATGTTTATTCAGCAGAACTAGATGAAATAACTGTAACTGGCTCCCATATCCCTAAAGTTAATGATAAATATTTAACTAACTTGGTAGTTTTTACTAAGGATGACCTTGAAATAACTGGAATTAGAGAAGTTGGTGATATTATCCATATTTTACCATTTAACTATGGTTCAGAATTTAATAGTGATGTATTTACGCAGAATCTCACTTCAGGGACGTCAAATTTTAATCTTAGGGGGTTGGGTTTAAATAGTACCTTAATTCTTTTGAATGGGAAGCGTCAGACGGTTTCAGGCGCCGTTGCAGATGATGGATCAAGTTTTGTAGATATAAATTCTTTAGTTCCAAACAATATAATAGATAGGGTTGAGATCCTTCAGGATGGAGGATCGGCAATATATGGAAGTGATGCTATTGCTGGAGTCGTAAATATAATCACTAGAAAAAATATAGAGGGATGGGAGTTAGGTGCAAGATATGATAATACATCTAGTTCTAATCAAGATGATTTAAGTTTAGACTTAGCTTATGGAAAGAATCATCAGAAGTATAGTTTTACTTCATCCTTGAGTTATTTAAATAGGTCCTGGTTACCATTTCCTGAGAGAGACTTTACAAAAGATAGAGGTATATCTTCATTTGGACAGCCGGGGTCATTTATTCTATTGGAGCAATCACCAATATTTCCCAATCTTCCATTTGGAGAAGAGGAAGCCAAACCAATTATTGACCCAAATTGTTTAAGTGGAGGCACTTTAAGTCTACTTAGTCAATCCAGTCAAAACATTGGTTTTTGTAAGTTTAATTTTTCTCCGTTCTATCATTTGATCCCTGAAGAAGACAGGTTATTAAATTTTAATTCTTTAGAATTTAAGCTAAAAGATTACAGGGTTTATATTGAGGGAGGCTTTGCAAAAATAAGCCTTAATAGAGGAACATCACCATCATTTCCTATTCTAAATTTAGTGACTGTGCCTTCCAATAATCCAGGAAATATTTTTGAAGCTCCTGTTTTGTTTTTAGGACGTGCTCTTGGGAATAATGCAGAAGAGAATCTAGTAAAGCATCTTTCTAAAACATATAGATTCTCTTCAGGAATATTCAAAGAATTCGAAGATGGAGGTACAGGAAATATTAAGATAAGCTATAGTAAAAATAGGAATATAGTTAAGATCAAAGATATTTTAGAAAAAGAATTTAATGATGCACTCAATGGTTTTGGAGGTTTAGGAGCAGATCAGTTTTTTAACCCATTCGGTTCCTCTGCGTTGGTTGGCCCAGATGATAATCGTTTTAACTCTCAAGAAGTGATAGATACATTTTTATCTAAAGCTATTTACGATTATTCTCCTTCTCTATTCCTGTTAGAGGGTTTGTTTAACGGAAAAATAAATTTATTTGGAAATATTAATGCGATCTATGCACTTGGCGCTCAATATAGATATGAAAAAATAAATGGTAATCACGATATAAATTTTAATAAGGAGAGATATCTTTTTTTAGTAGGAGGACCAGATTTCAATGGACGTGAGGATGTTTATTCTTTTTTTGGTGAATTTAATTTCTCACCAATAAAAACACTTGATTTTCTTTTGGCATTGAGAACTGAGATACATGCAAATGACCTTTCTTCTACTGATCCAAAAATATTAATTAGTTGGAATCCAAAAAGCTGGATTGGTACAAGCTTTAGTTATGGGACCTCCTATCGTGCTCCAAGTATATTTCAAAGATATTCTGTACAGACTTCACTACAAAATATTACCGATCCTTTAAATAGTTCTACAGTTTTTAGAAGAGTTAAAACATTAGGTAGTAATTCATTAGATCCAGAGGAATCTAAAAATATTAATACCGGTCTTAATTTAAGATTTTTCTCTGATTTGAAAATTAAGTTGAGCTATTGGAGGTATAATTATAAAAACTTAATTGTAAAGGAGAGCGCTCAAGAGATAATTGATAGTAACCCATTTGATAACAGGATTATACGTCGAGCAAATCAGATTCTTTCTATTGAGACTAGTTATATAAATAATTCGAAAGTTAAAACTTCTGGGCTCGATATAGGATTTTACTATACCCTAGATTTAAAAAATGAAATTAATTTTAAGTTCTCGGGAGACTTAACATATATTAAGAATTATTTAATTTCTAATATACCAGGAGATGAATTAATTGATGTCTCTGGAAGCAGGAATTTTAGAAACTTTGCTAGATCACTACCTAAATGGCGTTCATTCATTAGTTTAAGTTTGTCAAATCCATTCTATGGTGGGGCGTTAAATATAAGGTCTATATCTGGGTATTTAGATGATCAAAATAATGAAAGAATTAGTAAACATATTACGTATGATGGACAAATATATTTTGAAGGATCAAAGTTCTTTGACTCAATAGGAAAAAACTATAAACTTATTATTGGTGTTCAGAATATTCTAAATACTTTGCCACCAGAGGTAAGAACGACTATAGGCTATGACTCTAAGGTCCATAACCCAAGGGGAAGGGTTGTGCATGTTTCTCTAAGAAGCAGCTTTTAATTAATTTTCTTTTTTGGAGTATTGACTTGGGAAGAACTTTATACGAAAAAATTTGGGACTCTCATGTTATTGAACAAGGAAAAGACGGTGAATGTTTAATTTATATTGACCGACATCTTGCACATGAGATCTCTACACCTCAGGCCTTTCAGGCCTTAAGAGATGCTTCAAGACAGATTCGTTGTCCAAATAAGACTTTGGCAGTTCCAGATCATATTATGCCCACCACTCCAGATAGGCTTGAATATATAGATGATGAATCGGCAAGGCTTCAACTTGATACGTTAGTTAAAAATACTAAAGATTTTAAAATACCCTACATTGATCTTGCAGATATACGTCAGGGTATAGTTCATGTGGTAGGTCCAGAACAGGGTTTTACTCTTCCAGGTACAATATTAGCTTGTGGGGACTCTCATACCTCAACCCATGGTGCTCTAGGCTGTCTAGCTTTCGGAATTGGTACTTCCGAAATAGAACACCTTCTGGCTACACAATGTCATATAATGAAGAAGTCAAAGAGCTTACTTATTAATGTTTCAGGTAAACTTCCAATTGGTGTAACCTCCAAGGATATGGCTTTAACAATTATTTCAAAGCTTGGAACAGCAGGTGGGACAGGTTATGCAATAGAATATTCTGGCAGTGCAGTGAAGGAGTTATCAATTGAGGGTCGAATGACCTTATGTAATTTAACAATAGAAGCTGGTGCAAGGACGGGACTAGTAGCGCCTGATGAAAAAACATTTAAATATTTAAAAGGAAGACCTTTTTCTCCTAATGCAAATAATTGGGATACTGCAGTTTCATATTGGAAAAACTTTTATTCTGATGAAGATGCAATCTTCGATAAAATAATAAATTTTAATGCAACTGAGATTGAACCAACAGTCACCTGGGGTACAAGTCCAGAAGACTCTATAAAAGTCAGTGGTAAAATTCCAGATCCAAATGAATTTAGTGATAATAATAAGAAGCTTGCTGCTGAAAAAGCGTTAAAGTATATGGAGCTTGAGCCTGGTACGTTGCTAACAGATATTAAAGTGGATAGAGTATTTATAGGATCATGTACTAATGGAAGAATTGAGGATATTCGTGAGGTGGCTTCTTTGGTAGAAGGCAAACAAGTTGCTGATTGGGTTGATGCAATGGTTGTTCCTGGTTCAGGTTTAGTTAAACTTCAGGCAGAGGAAGAGGGGCTAGATAGAATTTTAAAACTTGCAGGGTTTGATTGGCGGGAACCAGGATGCTCTATGTGTAATGCAATTAATCCTGATAAGTTAGAGCCTGGAGAAAGATGCGCTTCTACTTCCAATAGAAATTTTCAAGGTAGGCAAGGCAGAGGAGGTAGAACACACTTATTAAGCCCAGGCATGGCTGCAGCAGCGGCATTAAGTGGAAGGTTATGTGACGTTAGAGATTTAATTTAGCGGATTTTCCCAATGCTTAGACTTACGTCTAGTGACTAGTAGATATAATACAAACTGATCAATCAGTGAAATATACCAAAAAAGATCTTCCTGAAAAATTGCATCAACAAAAATTGGGAATAGAAAAACTAATATGATTCGTTTTTCTTGAATTCTTCTTATAAAAAAAGTAATTAATAATATACTTAAGAAAAATCCATGATTAGATAATAATGATAGATATGAGTTATGAGAGTATTGACCCGTAGATAAAATTAATCTCTCAGAAAAATTCCCAAAAAAGAAATTATTTCTGATAAAATATATTGTTTCTTCCCAGAGGCTAATTCGTCCAGATAGCTGTGTTGTGAAAATATCTAAAGATAATTGATTTAGAGAAAAAGCACTTTCTCTAGTTAATTGAGAAATAATGTATGAAGTATATGAACCAAATATTAGTATGCAAAATAAAGTGAAAAATGAATGCCTATTCATCCATCCATTTTTTATTATATCAATGTAGAAAATAATTATAAAGAATAATCCTAAAGAGACTAATCCAGACCTTTTGAAATTAATTATAGCTGCACCAACAAACAAAAGTATTAAAAAAATTCTTCGGCTTCGTTTTATTTCGAGCATAAAGACAAGAAGCAATCCTAGAAGTATTTTTGCTGCCAAAATTGTAGATGTGGATGATAGTCCCATAGGTCTTATGAAATATAATAGACTTGTTCCTTCAACATCTTTAGTAAATTGAAATTCTGTAGTTAAGTTTATAACCTCTTGTTGGGGGAAAAAATAGCGTATACCTAATGCGAATTGAACATAAACACATATTACTTCTAAGAAAAGATAGAATAAAATGATTCTCCAAGTAGTATCATTTAAGGATCTTGCACTTAAATATCCAATTACTAGAATGATGCTACCCACTAATCCATTATTGACCAAAAGAGAGATAGGTAACTTATTTTCAATCATTATACCTAAAAGAAAATTTACTAGGACGCCTATAGTAAATAAGAAATATAATCTATCATTAGCTTTAAATTGTGGAGAAAAAATTATTATAGAAAAAATACAATATAAGACTAAAAAAGAATTAGGAATTATAAATGTTGTTGGTAAGAAAAGTAGTGTAGCCTGAATAATTCTTTGTAACGGAGGTATCATATAAACAACTCAATTTTTCTAAAAAACTCAATTTTTTTGTTATTATTCAAAATGATTTTCTTCATTACTTTCACTTATAATTTTTTTATCAAACCTTGGCATTGAAACATGATTTTTTGCAGAAACTCCTTTACCGCTTAGGACTACAGATATAGTTTCTATAAGTATTCTAACATCTAATAGAATATTTCTATTTTTAATGTACCATAAGTCTAGATCAAACTTTTCTTCCCAGCTAAGTGCATTTCTTCCTCTTACCTGAGCGAATCCTGTTATTCCTGGAAGAACATCGTGTCTCTTAAATTGCTCTGAGGTATAATAAGGAAGGTAATCCATTAAAAGGGGCCTTGGTCCAACAAGACTCATATCTCCTTTTATAACATTTATTAATTCAGGCAATTCGTCTAGTGAGGTTCTTCTTAAGAACTTTCCTAAAGGCTTAATTCTGTAAGATTCGTCTACGGAACTATTTTTATCTTCGCTAGCTTCTATCATCGTTCTAAATTTTAATAGTTTAAATGGTTTTCCGAGATAGCCCGGTCGGGTCTGTATAAAAAATATCGGCCGTCCCATAAATATAAAAATTATAGTAATAACTAAAATAAATATTGGCGAAAGGGCTAGCAGACCTAGTATAGAAATAAGAAGATCAAATAATCTTTTTTTAATCATAACAATTATCCGTACTTATGGAATCTTCTAAAATAGAAACTAGCTTAGAGAACTGTCTTTCTCGATTAAATTTCCCTTCTGATAACTGTTGAGTTTTATATTTTGCATATGATAATCTTTTATTACTATTAATAAATTTATTTAATTTTATAATTGCTTTTCTTTTATCTTTATAGGGAAGAACGAGCCCAATACCAGATGATTCTATTAATTGTGCTTGCCACCCCTCATAATTTATTATCACAGGTTTGCCAGAGGCAATTGAATCAAAAAATTTGTTTGCAGAATTATTTTGCATTTCAGGGATATTTTTAAATACTGACATTGATACTGTTACTATATTCATCAGCGTTGGCATAGATGATTTTGGAATACTATCTAAAACCCATAAGTTTACACCTAAGGTGTTCGTATTTTTAGCTCTACTAATTATATAATTTTTTTCTAAACCGTCTCCGCAAAGCACAAAATTTATATTATAGCCAAGTTTACGAGACTCGTATGCTAATTCAATAATATAATTTAGATCATTGATTGTACCAAATGTTCCCGCATATAAAACAATTGGCTTGGACATAATTTTATGATCAGTGATTATTTCGTCGATTTTGATAGAATTCTTATTTTGGAAAAGGTCAACGTCGCATCCATTGGGTACAGTATAAATTTTTGAGTTATTTATCCCTCTTTGTTCTATAGACCTTTTCATCCCTGGGGATAACGCAATAATTTTTTTTGCCTTTAAGTAAGCAAACTTTTCTAACTTAGTAGTAAAAAATTTAAGTATGGGGTTTTTAATTACTCCAATAGCAATTGGTAACTCAGGCCATAAGTCACGTACTTCAAAAATGAGAGGATTATTTCTAATCCTACTAATTATAAACCCAGGTATGATAATTGTTAGTGGAGTAGATGTTGCAAAAACAAGATCAGTATCTTTTGTTTGAAAAGTTAAGATTATTGACTTAAATATAAATTCAATGAATGCGATGACTCTCCTAGCAAAGCCCATTGAGTTGCTATATTTCACATTACATACTAGAAGTTGAATTCCATTTAAAGACATACTATCTTTGCTTTGAAATTTATAATTATCTGGAAAAAAAGCAGAAGATGTAATCATCGTTACCTTGTGTCCTCTTTTTATAAGTCTTCTGGCAATTTCATAGGATCTGGTCCCTCCAGCTCCATCTGGAGGGCAAAAATATTGATGCAAGTATAATATATGCATATTACATAATCTGTCTTGTTGGAGAGAAGATATATATCTATAATACGGTTCTAATAATTCAACAATGGAAAATAATTTATCAGGTGCTATGTCTGAACATCAAAATAATAATAAATCCTCAAATGAACAATATATCTCTTTGATGGATATTTGGCTTTTAGTTCGTAAAAATAAAAAATTGGCCATTTATATTGCTGCCATTACTTTATTAATTGGTATTTTTCTAAACTTCTCTCTTCCCTCTATTTATAGTTATACTACTGCTCTTGAGGTAGGAAACCAGATTGTTAATGATGAGATTGTGCCTGTTGAGGCAACTGAAACCGTTATTGACAAGTTAAATACTGGGTATATTCCTATTATTAAACGAAAGTTCTTGCAAGATAATCCTATCTTGAAGGATGAGTTTATTATTGAAGTTAGAGGGTCTGATAAAAGTCAAATAGTACAGATTATATCTAAGGGCGATGTGTATAAAGCAGAATATATTAATAAATTACATTCATTAATTATTGAATCAATAATTTTAGACCACAATAGAACAATTGATTCTGTAAAGGCAAATGCACAAATATTATTGTCAGAAGCCAAAGAAAAATTAGGGGGAATAGCTTCTAAAGAGAATGCTCTAAGGGTGCAACTTGAGTCTATTAGAGTTACTTTAGAATCGTTAGATGATTATAAACTTCAACTTAACAAAAGAATAACTAAAGCTGAGCAAGAATTGGAAAGAATCAATTCATCTAACTACCAGAATAAAGATATTCAGTCACTTATGCTTACAAATCAAATTGGAGAGTGGAGATCGGATCTAATCGAGATAGAGAATGAATCTAAAATAAATATTTTTGTTATACGATCAGAGGCTGAAAAAGAATTAAACAATGTTGAGAACGAGAAAGAAACCGCTATAACAGAGATAAGATTTCGTGAAACAGCTTTCGATAATATTCAAGAAACCCGGTCTTTAGGAAAAGAAGCCTCAATGTCAATAAAACCAATAGAGCCTAATAGGCTAGTTATTATGTTTGCAACAATTATCTTAAGTCTTGTTTTCTCAGTTTTGGGTATTCTCATTTACGATTTTTTTAGTCGATCTAATCAGAAAACAGCTCAGTAGTCTTGTTTCAAGAGACATTGATTAAAATTTTTTATTATATAATCTAAACTTTTTTCCGAGAGAGTATGATGTGTTGGTAACGTAATTGTTTGGTTGGCAATTAATTCTGTGTTTGGTTTTGGGGTATTAGAGGAGAAGTCTGCTGTGGAAAATGCTTTTTCCTTTGATATATCGGGACAAGAACCTACGCGAGCTGGTATTTGTTTATTTATTAACTCTTGAATTATTAAGTCTCTGTCTATTTTTTTTGATAACTTATTGTCCTTAAGAAGAATATTATATTTATAGTAACTATGTTTGACGTAATTTGGCGGAGTTAGGGGATCTATTATATTTTGACTGATTAAGGCATTATTATAAAATTCTGCATTTTTAATTCGTCTATCTACCCAAAGGTCCAGTTTTTTGAGTTGGGCTCTTCCTATTGCAGATTGAAACTCTGTCATTCTATAATTTGATCCAAAATTTTCTACCATCCATTTAAATCCAGGGGTTAAATCAATTTTTTGCGACTTATTATAATCCCAACCATGATCTCTTATAGACCACATTCTTTCATAGAGATTTTTATTGTTGGTTATAATCATCCCACCTTCTCCTCCCGTACTAAGAATCTTATCTTGACAGAAAGAGAAACAACCAATATCGCCTATTGAGCCAATTTTTTTGTTTTTATATGAGGCGCCATGAGCCTGAGCGCAATCCTCAATAACATAAATTTTATTATCATTAGCAAATTCAATTATTGGATCTAAATCAACTGGCCACCCAGAAAGATGCACAGGAATAATTACACGCGTTTTTTGGCTGAAAACTTTTATGATACTTTCAAGAGTAATGTTTTGTGAATAGATATCGATATCTGCTACTACAGCTTTTGCACCTCTTCTAGCAACGGCAGATGCAGTTGCAATAAATGTTCTTGAAGGTACAATTACTTCATCACCTTTTCCTACTTCAAGAGCCTCAAGTGCAAGTTCTAAGGCTGCAGTTCCATTTGTAACTGTTAATGCATGTTTTGTACTAGAATAATTTGAAAATTCTTCTTCGAATTTTAATCCTTCCTTTCCCGTCCTGTAATTAACTAAACCTGACTTCATTACCGCAGTTGATGCATCTATTTCATCATCTTCATAATATGGCCATGGTTCTATTTTATGTTTTTGCATCTTTTATCTTCTAAATAAATAAATTTATAATGAATAAATTTTTTCATATAAATTCTCTAAATGTATGTTATGAACATTTGGTAGATTATACATGTAATGATAATTTTTAACAGCTTCAATAGCAGGTGTGTCAATTGTAATTACATGCTTGTTTAGATGTGCGGCTTCAATGAGAATAGATGAAACAGTACCAATAATGATTCTACTTTCTAAAATAAAAAATCGTGATTCTCTTTCAGAGGGGTTTTCTATAACAACATCTTCCGATAAATATCTTAAAAATACATTGAAGTCATCTTTATAGTGTGGGTGTGTTCTTATTATTACTTTATTTTCGCGGGCTAGTTTATTTATTACTCTAGAGAATTTAAGTATATAGTTACTCAACTCCTTTGAGTTGTCAGTAAGAGTTGACGTATGGGGGGCAACAATTCCAATCTTATCTGATGTATGCTCATTTAACCATATTTCTTCTTTTGGAGTAATCCGATACGCAGGGTTTTCAAATTGTATAAATTCCGATCGTGCATGAACATCCTTAAATATTCCTATATAATATTTATTCCAGCAGAAGCATTTATCAACCTCAAAGAAAGAATGCTTAGCATAATAGTGTTTGTCGCCATGCATGATATTATAAACTCTAATGTTATTTTTATGTAAAGCATAAGTTAGGAAAGATAAACTACAACTGAATTCCCAGTATACTAAAATAAATCTAGGATTATTATATTTTATTGCCTGTCTTAATTTACTTAGATCCATTGCACATTTTAACGCTAGTTGAATTGGATATGGGTTCCCATATTTTGCCGCCCTAAGTATTAAAATCATAATAATTTTTATATCGCCCAAAGTTAATGATGATTTAGTCATTGGATAAGTCTTAATTTTTTTTTCTATGAGCAAATGTGGGGTTACAAATAGTTCTTTATTTAGCTTCCATCTTTCAGGAAATACACACTTGATGCCATCACATTGTTCTTTCTCGTTTTTTTTGTTTAATCTGCCTTTAATAAGATTAACTAAAATAAAAAGAGGGAATATAAAATAACTGAGTATTTCGAAAAAAAGTATACTAGTAACAGGCCTTAAGCCTAAATGGGCTTCGTAATGCGCAATTGTTCGAGCGTTAAGTCTTATTTCTTCATTGTCATCTTCTATTATATTTTTAAATTTTAGATATACTTTACTAATAATCTTTTCGTTTTTTATTCTGTCATAGTTATATTTATACCCAAGTAAAAACTCTTGAAGTTTTTTTAAACTCCTGAAGACTTTCTTTGCTGATACGACATTCATAATTTTCATTTGTCAATTAAATATCATCTTTTATGTTTTATTTCTTTTATATATATATATATTCCATCCACGAAAACTAGAACTTGCTTTAATTGAAAAGTTTTTTTCTATTTTTTTTATTAAAGCCTTATCTTGTCTTCTAGGATCAGCCTGGTAAATGATTATATTATATTTTTTTTCAATCCATTCATCTAATAAGCTATCCGACCAAAGCCCCTCTTTTTCAATAGCTTGCAGAAGGATTGCTTTATTATGAGGTATATTTTTTATTTTCCTATATGTATGATTGATATTTATCATTTGTTGTGGGAAATCCTTATTAGCTAGAAATATACTGTAAGGCACCATAGAAAGGTTATGTATTGGTAAGACTGTTAATTCATCTTTAGTGTTATTTTTAATAAATTGTGCAAGTTTCACTGTGTCTTTTTGCCATTCAGTCTTTCTCGTATTAGTCATCATAGAAGTGGGGTAAAATTTATATTCCTCTCTCAATGCAAAAGTTGTGGAAAATATATTTGTAATTAAAATTAATAGAATAAAAAGTGGTTTGAATAAATAATATAAACTATTATTAGATTTTAATTTTAAAGAAATTAGTGAAATTGAGAAACCGCCACAAATTGCCCCAATAGAGACGAAATATGTTGTATACGGTAATATACATGTACCGCAATAACTAAATGATCCTACGTAATGAGTAATTGAAAGGAAGAAGAAGAGAAGAGGTGTTAAAATTAATATTACTAATCTTTTTTTTCTAGATAATGCTATAACGGTCAAGCAACAAATTACTATTCCTAGATAAGGAAGAAAGAACCCATCAATTAAATCTTTTATTGATAATTTATTTCTATCAAAACTAAGGTTGTTATTATTAAAAGTTAGACTATCAATAATTCTTTGTGAATCAGGAAAAACTCCTAATTGTGATAGATAGGGAGAAATTATCGGTAATCTTAAAAGAGAAAAGATGAATCTTTCTGGTAATAGATAAATCGCTATTAAGAAAGAAAATAACATTGCTAAAAGAATTATTGAAAAGTGTTTTATCTTATTATCAATTGTTAATAAATATATTGGTATAAGGCATACAATTGCTAATATCATATTTTGCCTATACAGAAGTATTATGGAAAAAAGGATTCCAAGTAAAAAAGGCTTATATTTATTTATTACACCCATGTTTTCGATTATTGTGACTATAGATATTAGCAGTATTAGTGATACAGATGAATTTGGGATAGCAGTGTTGAAATAAAAAATTACAGATGGAACTGTAAAAAAGAATAAAACTCCATAAGCTGAAGATATTTTATTTCCTGTAACTAGGAAGATAATCCTGAAAATTAATAATCCATTCATTAATCCAATAATTGAACTAAGCAATCTTGAATTAGTTATATCTTGTCCAAACAAGTGCTGCCAGGCTCCAAGTTGAAAAAAATAAAAAGGCATATACCAGGTTGGATCATTGCTTGTATAAGGTACAGCTTCTCCTGAAACATATTTCCAAGATTTTATTAGGTAAATAACCTCATCCACCCAGGTGTTTGAATTTATAATTACTAAACTGCTGAAATATATGTAGAATGTCACAGAAGCTAATAATATTATTGTGAGATAAAAGTTCTCGTAGGATTTATTATTTAAATACATATTTTCATCTTTATTAGTAGATGTGTTTAGCTTCTGAGAAGCCATGGCAATGGTGCTTTCCTTAATGTTATTAGGATTAGAAATACTAAAGCAATTAGGTATGCACAAAAAGTTCCTTGTGCAGCCCCAATGAGTCCATGGCTCATAACTAATAATATACTTATACCTATATTTAATATTGAAGCAAACATACTTGATAGTGATATCCAGATAGTTTCACCTGTGAAGTATAGGTAGGCAGAAATTAGGGACCATAAGCCTTGAACAACAAATGCAAATATAATCCAATAAAATACATAAACTGACTCTAAATATGTTCCCCCAAAAAGATATGGAAGAAGAATCCAACCCGAAAGGCATAGAAATAAACCAACTAAAATGAATAGTAAGGATATTTTATAAAGCGTCATTGTTGACTTAAGATAATCCTCTTTATTTTTACTCTTTAGTCTTTCATAGAACCAAGGTGTCCATGCTCTATTTATTGATTGAGCAAAGATAAACATTACAAGACCAGACTGGTAACCTATTGTATAAATTCCCACTGCTTTTTCATCTAAAATATTACTTAGAATAATTCTATCTGTTGCAGTTATTATTGCTGCTGCTAACATATGTGGTACTAGTGGGATTCCATATTTGAATATATGTATTACTGATGCTTTTGAAATACTGAGGGCAATTAACTTTTTCTTTATAAGCCAAAATAAACCAGAAATTGCAATTATAGTATAAGAAATAAATATAAGATTAAGTAAGTTTTCCCATTTAGATCTCTCTAGTATTATGAGAATCAAGAAAAAAGAATAAATTAATGTGCTTCTTCCAATTCGCCAAAAGCCAAAAATAAATGGTTTATGTCTCATCTGGTTAATAACAAGTATTAATCCAAAAATTACCTGTGACCAAGAGGCAATAACCCAATGAGGATACCATTCTATAGATATTGGCAAGTAATTACTTAAGAAATTCGAAAATAAATACATAATTAACAACAAAACTAGGCTTAGTATTGTTGTTAGAGAAATTGCAGAGAAGATATAAGATGGAAAATCTATGGTATCTTTATCAATATATTTTCTTCCAGAAGAAGTTTCGATACCTATGCCAATTAAGGGCATTATTAAATTAATACCCACAAGAAAGACAGCATAAACTCCATAATCAAATGGGTCCACATATCTTGTAATTAGAGGAATTAATAGCAGAGGGAATAGAGAAGATAGTCCATTGATAAAGGTATAGGTGCCTGCTTCTTTAACAATTATATTTGGAAAAAGTTTGTTAAAAGCTTTATGTAAAATAATCACGACTCATAGTTTTCTAGGTTGTAACTGTTGAATTCTTTACTTTAATCCCTTTATCTATCTTTCTTGGGGCATCTGAAGATTCAGGTAGATCAATGCCTTTTTGACATGCAGGTCTATTAGACATTTGTTTATCCCATCTTTGTAAGTTACTAAGTCCTTCAATCGAAATTCCAGACCAGTCATATTGTCTCACCCAAGGCCAGTTGGCAATATCAGCAATAGAATATTTACTTCCTAGCCATTCCGATTGTCCTAGTCTAAAGTCTAAAACCTCAAGTAATCGTCTACTTTCATTTTGATATCGACTAATTGCTGCAGGAATATTTTCTGGGAAATATCTATAAAAAACATTTGCCTGTCCCATCATTGGTCCGACTGCACTCATTTGGAAAAAAAGCCACTGAATTACTTCAGATTTTTCTTCATAATTTTTAGGAATAAGTTTTCCTGTTTTCTCTGCTAAATATAAAAGAATGGCACCTGATTCAAATACAGCAAACCCATTATTACTATGATCGATAATTACTGGTATCCTTCCGTTTGGATTAAGTTTTAGAAA
>NZGX01000050.1 GCA_002691085.1 Rhodospirillaceae bacterium
AACTTTGGCTATTCTTTTAATCTGGCTATTCAATTATCTTATATAACAATCTAATAAAAAATATTCACTGAGAGAAAATAACTAAATACGATACTATACATAATTTGTAGTAATAGATTTATTTTTAAGAGGTAATTATAGATTAATTATTGAAAATATAGGTGTAAAATCTTTAATTGGTATCTATAGTGGTACCTATATTAGAACAGATTTTTCGGAAAGTGGGGGATTATGTCAGTTTACTGTCATTCTTTAAGATGTTTGCATGATAAATTTTGTGCCCCTCTCTCTGCCAATATAGGAGGGTGAGGTGTATGCAAAAACAACATAAAGTACTTCCACACAAATATACAGCAGAACAATCTAGGCAAGATTTTGTTAAATCATTTAAATTCTATTTAGCAACTAAAATTGCTCCAGGGAATAAATTAACTTATGAATTAAATGCTAAGCCACGCTTTAACAAAGAACATGGAAGAGAACCATCTTGCAGACGAGATGTTGATGTGGTTATGAAAGAAGAGCCCTTTTATCAATTATGGGGCTTACTCCAAAGGTCTAGTCAAGAAATGATGTGGAAATCATGTCAAATACCTGTAAAAAGACAGTGGGACGAACTCAATCATAATGCAATCGTAGAAAATAATAATTCTGGTTCACTAGCCTTGGATCCAAATTTAAAAACACCATCCTATTTAAGTTCAGTCGATATTCATTGTCAGCCAGGGGGGTATGATTGGGAGCAAACAAAAGATGATGTCGCCGCCGGAGCCGTTTATGACCAGGGTGTATATATTTATGCGATGGGGAGATTAGGTGATCTCAATGATGATATGGGTATGTCTCAGGCTACATATATAAAAAATAAATTTTCAAATATTAAACCAAAAAAGATTTTAGATATTGGATGTACTGTAGGACATTCAACCCTTCCTTACAAAGTTTTATTTCCAGATGCAGAGGTTTATGGAATTGATGTTGCTGCACCAGTTTTAAGATATGCACACGCAAGGGCTGAGTCTTTAGATCAATCAATTCATTTTAGTCAGCAAAATGCAGAAAAAACAAATTTTGATGATGAATCTTTTGACCTCATTGTTTCACATATATTACTTCACGAAACCTCGTCAAAAGCAATTAAGAATATTATGACAGAATGCCATAGGCTTCTAAAAAAAGATGGATGGATGGTTCATTCTGAAACTCCTCCTTATGCAAATATGGACCCGTTTGAATCTTTTATTTTGGATTGGGATGCTAAACATAATAACGAGCCATTTTGGAGTCTTTCCCACGAGATAGATCCAAAAAATATTTCTAGGGAATGTAATTTTAAAGATGAAACTGTTTTTGAAACTATGATTCCAAGTGTTTTTGAGATTAATCAGTCTAAAAGAACAAATCTTTTTCAAGGTGGAGACTTTGGAGGTTCTGGTATGTGGTATATATTTGGAATGCAAAAATAATGACCTCAGAATCAAAATTTTTGCCTATTGAAGCCAAGGGAAAACGACCTCAATTTCTAGACTCACCAGGTCTTGATAAGGCTATGTCAATTATAACTGCACTTGTTGGAGAAGTATCGGTCTTGCATGATGAAATTGACACATTAAAAAGAATCTTAATTGAAAAAAAAATAATTGATAAGAACGAAGATAAATCCTTTTCACTTGATGAGAATGCAAAAAAGGAACGTGAGGAATGGCGGGACCTCTATATTGAAAATGTATTTAGAGTAATTGAGCAAGATGTTAAATCTATGCAAAGTAAGATTCATAAGAATAAATAATCTTATTTACCTTTGGGGAATTTATTAATGACAAAAGAACCAGTTATTTATGTTGATGGACATTATAAACCATTAAGTCAGGCAAATATTTCAATATTGGATCAAGGTTTTTTATTAGGTGATGCTGTTTTTGATGTTGTATCTGCGTGGAAGGGTAAAATATTTAAATTAGAGGAACATATTGAAAGATTTAGCGACTCACTTAAGGCAACCTGTCTTAACACTTCTTTGTCTGATAAAGATTGGTCAGATGCCATAAAAGAGACCCTAGTTAAAAATAATTATCAAGATGCAAGTATTCGATTTATTGCAACCCGCGGTGTTTCTAATGAGGTTATTGCTGATCCTAGGAATAATAAACCTACAGAAATTATATGGGCTGCTCCTTATGTATTTCTTGCAAATGAGAAAGATAGGAAACGTGGAATTAGATTAATGATTAGTCATTTGCGCGGTTTCTCCCCTGATACGCTAGACCCAAGATACAAATGTGTTGACCGTCTTCATTATCAATTAGCAAAAATTGAGGCATTAGATGCTGGGTATGATGATCTTATATGGCTTGATCAACATGGCCACGTTGCTGAGGGACCAGCTTCAAATATATTTGTTGTAAAAAATAATATAATTTATACACCAAGTGAGGGTGTATTAAGAGGGATTACTAGACAAACTTTTATTGAGCTAGCCGAGAGAGAAGGTTATGAAGTCCAACTTTGTAATATTTCTTCCTTTGATCTTTTTACTGCTGATGAAGTTTTTACAACAAGCACGGCAGGTGGTGCATTAGCAGTAAGAGAAGTTTCTGGAAGGAAAATCGCATCCCCAGTTCCTGGTTCAATTACAAACAAGCTCGATAAGCGATATTGGGAAATGAGAGATAAAGGAGAATATTGTACAGAAATAATTTACAAAAACTAATTAGTTATTTCTTTTCCCTAACAATTATGGGTAATTCTTAACTGATGATTTTCTTATCTCATTTGTTTTTTTTGAAGCATTCATTATTTTGTCTGAAGCATATTTCGTTAAGACAAATGGAAAGATTCCATGAATAATTAAGGCTAATGCAATTATCCATGCGTGAAAAAGATGATCAATATATGTTGTTTTATTTTCTGAAAGGTGAGCAAAGTCTAGTTTCATTATAAAACCTTGTGGTAGATTTAGTTAATGATTGATTTAGATGACCCATTAAAAGAACTTAAATCTAATTTGTCAAAAAATATTGGTAATTTTTATTGTAATAAATAAAATAAATATAAAATTATTCTAATAATAATAACTATCGTAGGATAAAATTTTATCTAAGGGGGCTTAAAATGACATTTGCAGTTAATGATGGACATAATATTTGGTATGAAATCAATGGTTCTGGAACTCCTGTTGTATTAATTGGGGGCTTTGCTCTTTTACACGACCAATTTGAATTTTCCCTTCCATTTCTTCATAAGTCTGGTTATTCAACAATTAATTGGAATTACAGGGGTTCAGGGAAGTCTGATTGGACTCTTGTAAGGCCCTACTCATTAGAGGATTGGGTTGAGGACTTAAGGTCTGTTTTGGATCATGCAAATTTCGATAAGGTAAATATTTGGGCAACATCAACAAGCTCAGTTGTAGGCATCAGATTCGCCGCTAAGTATCCAGAGAGAGTTAATAAGTTGATAACATACCCATGGCTGAAAGCAGACCAATATTGGAAGAAATTATTTGATTCCGCATATGGGATTTGTGAGATGTTCGGGATAAGGGCAATGTCAAGAATTTTTGCTGGTTCGGTAATGCCACTATCCATGCAGTATACTAAAGAACAAATAGAATATGAGAAGTGGTCAGGTGAGAAATACGAAAATAATTTAAATATGACTACTCTTAGGTCAACGCTTGATGCTTTATCAAATGTAGATTTATCGGGAGATGTTTCTAATTTAAAAACTCCTACATATTTATTGCTGGGTAATGATAGCGCTCTTAATCAAATGAAAATAAAGGAAGCTGCACATTTTGATCATTTAACTAAAGAGTTTATGAAACTAAATAACAAAGCAATTATAAGGCAAGTCGAGGGGGCAGGGAGTACTTATTGTATGATATCTAAACCTGAAGAAACTGTCTTAGAAGTTACTAAATGTATAGAAGAGTAGTATGAATATCTTTAATAATTTTATTAGATTTTCTTTTATCTTAACCTTAATGATTTCACCTCAATGTTTAGCTAAGCAAAAAGTTTTAACTTTAGGTGCTGGATCTAATCCTCAATTACAATCAGATAAATTATATAAAAGTTTTTCTTCAAATCTTACAGCCTCTGAAAGTACTTTTAATGTTAGATTGATGACAAATCAGGAGGGTGGCTCAGATGAGCAGAACTTCTATCAAGTAAGACGTGGTCGAATGCAAATGGGAGGCGTGAGCTACGGTGCAATTTCAACAGTTATTCCAGAGCTTGCAGTAATTAATCTTCCATTTTTATTTGATAGCTATAAAGAAATTGATTTTATATTAGATAATGGTTTAGAAAATAAGCTTAATAGTAAATTTCTTTCAAAAGGTTTAGTGGGTCTTCGTCATATACCCGCCAGTTGGCATATTCTCTATGGAAAGAAACCTCATATTATGCCAGTCGACTTTAAAAATATTAGGGTTAGATCGAGAATTGAACGCAGTTCTCACCTTTTTTTAAAGTCATTAGAAGCAGATGTTATTCACGTATCTGGTACAGAAGTAGTAACTTCATTACAGACAGGACTTATTGAAGCTGGGGAAACTAATTCTTTTGTTTATTTTCTAACAGGTTTTCATTCTGAGGCACCATACCTAACTTTTTCAAAGCACGTTCCATCTGTAACTACAATAATAGCAAACAAAAGATGGTGGGATAGCTTAGACTTAGAGCATCAAAATATGATTGATAAATCTTTGGCTCCAGCACAAGTATGGAGAGATTCACTAAGAAGTGACGAAGAAAAATTAACTAAATTCTATGAAAAAGAAGGTAAGGTAAAAGTTCAGTACTTATCTGATAAACAAAGGAATCATTGGAGAAATATATCAATGCCTAGCAGAGTTGAACTTCTTAAAGAACTAGGAAGTGATGCTAGGCAATTATATAATTTTATTTTAGAACTCAAAGAAAAATTTCCTTAATAAGATACCTACTTTTACCTCAAGTATGTTAATTTATAATTCTATAAACAAGATCCCAATGATTCTCCAGTTTTGTAAAATAATCTTTTGTCAGAATTACCCAAGGGTCAGTATTTCCATGAACTTTCTTCCATGCTTCACCCAATTCTGGAACAAGGCTTTTTAATGAATCTGAGTCCTTCCAAAAATGTATAACCTGATAATTGTACGTACCTCTGAGGACAGAATCAAAATTAATCTGAACATCAGTTTGTACTCCATTTAAATGAATCCCTCCATGTGGAAGAAAAGTTTTATCCGGTGGACCTAGAGGAAGGAGCGGGCCAAAGTCTGTTTCACTTGCATCCGCTCCTTTGGGTGGAGAATTAACAAGCATAAAAGCACCCTCAAATCCGTCGTATTGTTCAAAAACTGGCAGTATTGTGTTGGTCCAAAAATCTTCGAACCATTCTTTATGTTCTTCTTTAACAAGCATTCTTTCAAAAACTACATATTCTGATTTAATAACTGGAAATGGAATTCTATCTTTAGCATTTAGATTAAATGATATAATAGAAAATACAAATACGTTTAAGAGAATAAAGATTTTTTTCATAATTAATTTCCTTTTTTGAATAGTCAATTTTTATTTTTGTTTTAAAATAATTTAATGGAGGAATTAAAGAAAATACTTTAACTTATTTATTGATTCTTTCTAAATTCTTTTATGTCATAAAGAACTTCCTTAACAATTTTTTCTTTTTTAATTGATTTCCAAAGCTTTTTTATCTTTTTTCTTTTTCCCAATAAACTTTCTAAACCTAGCATCTGCTCAACTCGTTCGAGAAAAGTAAGAGCAGAAAATGCATAGCAATCAGCAAGACTGAATGTTTTTCCTACAGAAAAAGTTTGAGGAGTCATATATTGTTCGATTGCATCTAAACCACCATTAAGTTTATCGAGAGTATCACTGATAACTTTTTTTCTATCCGAGCTAGGATTAATAGCTTGAACAAATAACCGAATTAGCATTGTCACAATATAATTTTCCCACATAGCACTTATGAGTCTTACTTCAGTTGCGGAATTAATACTTTTTGGGATCAATCTTGTTTTAGGATACTTGTTATCTAAATATTCTAGTATTACACCTGATTCAAAAATAATTTTATTCCCATCCTTTATAGTCGGTATTTTACCTAAAGGATTAATTTTTAAAAACTCTTTTGATTTTAACCCCCCTTCTGGCATGAGAAGTTCGTAATTTATTTTCTTTCTTTTACAACCCAGAACGAGTCTATTCACATATGGAGATGATATTGCTCCATAAATGGTAATTGTTTTGCTCATTGTATTTTCCTTTTAAGGTTTTCTTGATAAGGTATTGTAACTAATATCATTATAAATATACAAAATACTATAAAACAACAGATAAAATTACTATAATTCATTTTATATGATCTAGGAGGGTAGGTTATGGCAAGACCCCATATTGAATTTATTCAGTCTCAGGTAATTCCTTTTAAGAAGGATTTATATATAGGTATAAGAGATAATATTGAAAGTCGTATACTAAGTATTGATAATGAGGACGGGAGCTCATCCTGTATCCTTAAGTACCCCTCAGGGTGGCTTCAGAATCAACCTCAAGCATTGTTAGTTGACGAGGAATTTTTTGTATTAGAAGGGTCATTAGAAATAAATGGACAAATTTATGCTAAACACTCTTACGCTCACTTCCCAAGAGGATATGCTAAAAGGTCTCACTCCAGTAAAAATGGTGCAGTAGTTTTAACATTTTTTTCAGGTAAATTAGCAATTGAGGAGACAGATATTAACTTAAGTGAATACGATGATAATAGGATGATTAAATTTATTGATACACAGAAAATGGAGGGTGAAACTGGGCCAAGAAAACATATGAATTCAGGCGATTGGGACCCTAGTGGGACTATTCATAAGAAATTATATCAAGACCCTTATTCTGGAGAGTTGACTTGGTTAGTAGGTTTAATGCCTGGGTGGTGGAGTGCAAAGGCTGAGATTCACCCTGTTGTCGAAGAGGAGTTTGCAATTCTTGGAGATATATGTTTTCCCATTGGTGTAATGAGGGACGGAGGATATTTTTGGAGGCCACCTGGTATTGAACATGGTCCATTTGCTACCTGGGGAGGAACGCTTCATATTTGTAGGTGCAAAGGCGGTGCATATTCAACAGATTGGCAAGAATCCGAAGGNCCTAATTGGAATCCTAAATATGATCCCATCCTACCAAGCGAATATAGAGAGTATTTAAATAAATCTGGAGATAATTATGATAAAGAACCAGGATATTAAATTAAATGTCTAAGAAGAACTTTCTAGATAATAATAACTTAGATACAGTTATGAAGGTTTTGCTATCTCTGGCTAGAGAAACCTATATTTTAAAAGACAGACTCTCTCTGATTGAAAAGATAATGGATAAAAAAGGAGTGGTGAGTAAAAGTGATCTATCTGATTACATTTATTCTAGTTCCGAAAGAAACCAGGCTAAAAAGCAGAGTGATGAATTTGTTCAAAATATTATGATGCCTATAATTTCTGACTATTCTGATTTGTCTGATAAAGATGATGACAGAAGTTAATAATCTTTCTCTGAATGAAAAAAATATAAATTCCAAGCGCACTTGGCCTTCAATTCGATATGCATGGTTTGTTGTTCTAGTTCTCACTTTAGCTAACACTGTCTCATTTATTGATAGACAAATCCTTTCTCTTTTAGTTGAACCTATTAGAGCCGATCTAGATATTAATGATACACAAATAAGCTTGTTACAAGGCTTTGCCTTTGTTGTTTTTTATGTAGCCATGGGCCTGCCAATAGCAAGACTCGCTGATAGTAAGAACAGAAAATATATAATTATAATAGGTGTTGCATTATGGAGTTTAATGACAGCTATTTGTGGTTTAGCTAAGACATTTATACATCTTTTTATTGCTAGGATGGGTGTTGGTGTTGGTGAGGCAAGTTTATCGCCCTCTGCTCATTCAATGCTAAGTGATTATTTCCCTCCAGAAAAACTTTCCTTTCCACTTGGGGTTTATGCTGCTGGAATTACTAGTGGTATGGGAATTGCACTTGTAGCAGGAGCAGCAGTAATAGACCTTATTAATAGTTTTGGGACATTAAACCTTCCATTTTTTGGATTATTGAAACCATGGCAGACAACTTTTATAATTGTTGGTGCCCTTGGCTCTTTAGTTATTTTACTAATGTGTTTTGTTAAAGAGCCAAAAAGAATAGGCATGCTAGGTGTTGTTAATGATAAAGATAAGGCTTCGGTTGTTCCTCTTAGTCAGGTCATTGAATACTTTAAACTAAACTGGAAATCTTATTCTACAATATATTTAGGGTTTACAATGACTGCTGCATCTGCATATGGTCTAGCTTCCTGGACTCCTACTTTCTATATTCGAACTTTTGGGATGACTG
>NZGX01000051.1 GCA_002691085.1 Rhodospirillaceae bacterium
ATAATTTTGTGAACAATTGCTAAGCCAAGACCTGTTCCGTTTGGTCTTGTTGTAACATAAGGTTCAGTTAAATAATCATTAAAATCGTTATCAGGAAGACCTATCCCATTATCATTTACAACTAGTAAAATTTTATTGTCCCTATCACTTAAGATAATATCAATTAATCCTTTAAAAGAATTAGGTGATTTTTTTATTTTTTCATTAATTGATTCAGCAGCGTTTTTTACTACATTTGCAAGAGAACGATTAATTTGATTAACATCACACATAATATAAAGCGGTTTATCATTTAAAGAAACTTTTATATCTATATCTGCATAAGTTGAATCTATTAATCTAACAAAATTATTACATAATATATTCAGATCATTTTTCTTAAGGTTTGGTTGAGGCATACGAGCAAATTGAGTAAACTCATCAACCATATCACCTATCTCACCAACGTAATGTATAATTGTATCAGTACATTTTTCAAATATATCACTATCTTCGTTAATTCTAGTTTTAAACTTTTTCTTTAATCTTTCAGCTGACAATTGTATAGGTGTTAAAGGATTTTTTATTTCATGAGCAATTCTTCTTGCCACACCTGACCAAGCAGCTTTTCGTTCAGCTGCTTGTAATGCAGTTATATCATCAAATGTAAAAACATATCCAATTATTCTATCAACTTTCATTTCAACTGTTGATCTGACTAGAAAAGTTCTTTTTTTATCTTGTACAATTAATTTTATCTCTTTCTGGATTGATTCAGAGTTTAAATATTCTTGCTTATTTAATAAAGGCTTAAACTCAGGAATATATTTTTCTAAAGGACTTCCAATATATTGTACAAGGTTGTGCTTAACTAAAATTGAAGCTGCTTTATTTGGAAGTGTAATTAATCCTTTACTATCTACACCTATTACACCAGCCGTAACACCTGATAGAACAGCTTCTGTAAATAATCTACGCTCATCAAGTTGGACATTAGCATCCAATAATGCTTTTCTCTGAGTAGATAGTGTGCTTGTCATTCTATTAAATGCACTGCTTAATTTATCAATTTCATCTGTCTCTTCTTTTTTATTTTTTTCTTTTACTCTTACACTAAAATCACCTGATCTGACTAATTCTGAAGCTTTAATTAATGAAACAATTGGAGTTGCAAGTTTATTTGCTAGGTTGAGACCAAACCAAACTGAAAGTAAAAGAAGAAGTATAGAAAATAAAATAAATAGAAGTGTAAAATTAATTTGGAATTCAAATCTACTATCTTCTAATAATAAATACTCATCAACAGCATTTTGGGTGCGCTCAACTCTATTTAGAACCTTTGGATCAATAAACCTTCCAATAAATAAATAACTATCTGTTAAAGGGTCTAGCTTAAGAAGTGCTCTTACTCGATCTCCTCTTTCTCCAGTTAGAATCGCAACATCACCAAGATTCGCCTGAGCTATAGCACTTAATGGTACTTCCTCCCCACTCTGAAGTGCGAATGTATAACCCGCTTTAGCAATAACTTGCATATCACTTCGAAATATTACAATCTCTGTTAGGTCTCTAATCACAGCTTGAGATGATAAAAAACTATCTATAAAATCTGAATTATTCAATTGAGTCCATTGCCTATTTATATCATTTGCTACAGCTAAGGCATCTGCCCTTATAATTTGAATATGTTCTGTTAAATAAGCATCTGCAACTTCAGATGAATCTATAATAGCAGTCCTAACTCTTTGACTAAACCAACTTTCTACACCTAAAGAAAAAAAGAGAACTGCAAAAATCATCATTAGGATAGAAGGAGTTATAGCAACAAATCCAAAAAGTATTGCTATTCTAACATGAAGTTTAGAACCACTTTGACCAGTGAGTTTATCACTTCTTATATGTGCAATTCTCCTAATTAAAAGAATCCCAAGTGTTAATACTAAAAAAATATCAATATTTAAGAGCACTAAAACAGTACCTGTGGACTTAGCAATCATACCACTTGATAAAACAAAATATGTTGCTAGCCCTGACAATATTACAGAAATAGATAGCACTACAAAAGCATAATTAGATAAACTTATTCCTCTAATATAATTAACAAAATTAAAGGAGAAGTCTCTTAGTGATTTATTTTTTAATACAAAATCCATAATCAATTACAATCAATGAATACTTCTACTTAAGACAATACCTAAATCTTTTATTTTTTTTCGGAGAGTATTTCTATTTAATCCTAAAATTTTGGATGCTTTAATCTGATTTCCTTCAGTAATATTAAGTGTTTGCATTATTAAAGGTTTCTCGATTTCTTTTAAAAAAGAATTATAAAAACCATCTGGAATTTTATCCTTTGGAAATCTTGAAAAATAATTTTTTACATGATCTTCGATAAAATCATTAATATTATTAATTCTTTTACTACTTATACTTAACTCTTGTTGAATTGTTGCTAATTCAATTTCAATAATATTCCCTGTAATATTTTCTTCACTATAGAGAACAGCAATTCTCTTTATAAGATTTTCTAATTCTCTAACATTACCTGGCCAATTATATGATTTTAATTTATCCATAGCAGTATTATCAATGGTTTTGGAACTTAAACCCTCATCAAGCGCTTGAAGTAAAAAATGATTTACTAATTCTGGGATATCTTCAACTCGTTGCCTCAATGAAGGTAGCTTTAGTGGGACAACATTCAAGCGATAATAAAGATCCTCTCTAAAAAGTCCCATTTTAATCATCTCAGTAAGATCACGATGAGTAGCTGCTATAATTCTAACATTGGTTTTATTTGGAGTATTACCACCTACAGTAGTATATTCACCTTCCTGAAGAACACGTAGTAATCTTGTCTGGGCATCTGCTGGCATATCGCCTATTTCGTCAAGAAATAATGTACCACCGTTTGCTTGTTCAAATTTCCCTGAACTTCGCTGAGTAGCACCTGTAAAAGCGCCCTTCTCATAGCCAAATAACTCACTCTCAATTAATTCCTTGGGAATAGCAGCCATATTAATAGCTATAAATGGACCATTCCTCCTTCTCCCATAATCGTGAAGAGCCTTTGCGACTAACTCTTTTCCTGTTCCTGATTCACCTGAAATCATAACTGTTAGATCCGTATTTATCAAACGTGCAACAGATCTATAAACATCTTGCATAGCTTGTGAGCGCCCAAGTATAGGCATTCTATCTTTTATCAATTCATCATTATTACTTAAATTACTTTTGTGTGATGTCTCTAAAGCCCTCTTAACAATCAACAGCAGTTCAGACAGATCAAAAGGCTTAGGTACATATTCAAAAGCACCTCTCTCAACAGCCTTAACAGCAGTCAATAGAGTATTTTGTGCACTCATAACTATTACTCTAAGATCGGGCCGATTTTTTTTAATTTTTGGAAGGAGATCTAATCCATTTTCATCAGGCAATAGAACATCAGTTATAACAAGATTACCTTCACCTTGGTCTATCCAGTCCCAAAGGGTAGAAATATTACCAGTAGACTTAACAATATAACCTGCTCTACCTAAAGCTTGATTTAGGACAGTTCTTACACTTGTATCATCCTCAGCAATTAAAATTTTATATTTATTCATAATCTATTTTTCTATTATAATCGGCAGCATTACTCTAAACACAGTACCAGTAGTATCTGAATCAAATTCAACTATACCACCGTGGTCATTAATAATTTTGGCAATTAAAGGCAAACCAAGTCCACTTCCATTAACCTTGGTTGAAATAAAAGGTTCAAATAAGTGTTCTTTTATTTCCTCAGGAATACCCACTCCATTATCTTTAATTGTAACAACCAAAGGAAGTTCCAATGAATTAGTATTATTCNAATTTTTAACTCTTATACCTGGCTCAAAAGAAGTTGATATAATAATTTCGCCTTCATTTGTTCTTATACTTTCCGCTGAATTCTTAAATAAATTTAAAAAAACTTGGATAAGTTGGTCTCTATTACCGTAGACTAAAGGTAATGAAGGATCATATTTTTGAATATAATTTATATGAGACCCAAATCCATTTTGAGATAGTAAACGAACATGAGATAAAATACTGTGGATATTTACACCTTGCCTATCAATCTGACCATGATCAACAAATAAATTCATTCTATCTACTAATGAAACTATCCTATCAGCCTCATTACATATTAATCTAGTAAGCTCTATGTTATCATCATTTATATCTGCTTCTAATAATTGTGCTGCGCCTCTTATACCAGAGAGTGGGTTCTTTATTTCGTGTGCGAGTAATTGCCCCATAGCCATTATAGACCTTACAGATGACCTGCTTTCTAATTGTCTACCAATTTTCTGAGCTCTAGTATGTTCCTGGAGTGAAATAACAATATAATTTTGCTGTTCTTGAAGCGGCGAAACAAAAATAGAAATATCTCTTAATCCTGTTCTTGGTGTATCAAATTTTAAACCATGTTCTGAAACAGCAGAATTATTTTTAAAAACCTGATCAATTAAAGAAATGATTGTACCATCTTTAGGAAGATAATCTGTTAAGTATTGATTCTTTAAAGACGACAAACTAGTTCTAAACAAATTTTCAGCAGCATTATTAGCAAAATAAAATTTAAAAGATTTATTTATAACAAATGTTGGGTAAGAAATAGAAGAAAGTATATCTGCTGGACTAATAATAGAAGATTCTTCAATTTTCANCTGCTTATTCATTAGACACTACTCATGGAAAAATTTTTCTTTGTATTAAAAAAATAAATAATATGTTCTTTCACAATATTGGGAGAGATTTCTTTACAAATTGATTGAAAGAATGATGCAGAATTTGAAAAATTTTTAGTGGCCCACTGTATATGTTTACGAGCAATACGTGTTCCTTTATTAATTCCGTAATAAGATAAAAGACTTTCGTAATGATTTAATAATATATACATTTGATCTTCAATAGACGGAGAAGAAAGTATTTTTCCAGTATCAATATAATACTTAATTTTTGATGGTAACCAAGGAGCTCCATAAGCACCTCGTCCAATCATTATTCCATCTGCATTCGACTCCTCTAAAGCTAGCTTGGCTGTATTTTCACATACAATGTCACCATTAATTATTACTGGAATAGAAATACTATCTTTAATTATTTTTACTAATTTCCATCTAGCCTTATCTTTAAACATTTGTTTTCTAGTTCTTGCATGAACTGTGATCATCTTCACACCAGATTCTTGGGCTATTCGTGCAATTTTAAGAGCATTTAGGTTATCATTATCCCAACCAAGGCGCATTTTAAGTGTCACTGGAATTTTGACACTATTACAAACTGCATCAAGAAGTCTTTTAACTAATTCTTCGTCTCGCATTAAAGCTGCTCCGCAATAGCTGTTAACAACTTTTCTAGCAGGACAACCCATATTTATATCAATAAAAGAAGTACCAAGTCCCTCACATAAAATAGCTGCCTGTTTCATAATATTGGGATCTCTCCCAACAATTTGTATGGCATTATTATTTAAGGAATTTTGTAATTTTTTAATACTTTGAAGATCAGTTTTCAAAATATCACTACTTGCAACCATTTCAGTATAAGTAAATATATCACCAAATTTTTTTACGTTTGAACGAAATGGCTCGTCCGTGACGCCAGACATAGGCGCAAGTAAAACAGGATTATTAAACGAAATTTTTCCTAATTTGATCACCTAGAAATACCTAAATGTGTGTAAATTTTATTCATTTGTGACTAAATAAGCACATATGTCAAAGTATTTTTTTCATAAGTTATATGTATATGATTTTATTAGTTTATTTTATAATTGTTTATTTAAATATGTAACTATCAAGCAACTTATAGATCTTAAAAGTTGATTTTCATTTTTTCTAAAAAATTATTATGTGATATCACTAAATGATGAATAAATATGCAGTTATAGTATTGGCCTGTGGCCGGAGTAGAAGATTTGGCGGTAAAATACCAAAACAATACATAAAAATTGGTCAAGATACTATTTTAAATCATTCTTTGAAAAAGTTTGTTAATTTTAAAAATATAGATATTATCCAACCAGTAATTAATAAAAAAGATCTAGGGAAATATAATCAAAACTTACCCGATGATCCATCAGGAAAAATTTTAGACCCAATTTTTGGAGGTAAGACTAGGAAAGATTCTGTAAGAATTGCCCTAAAATCACTACTAAATAAAAATATAAAATGGGTACTAATTCATGATGGTGTAAGGCCAAATATATCAAGAGAATTAATAAATAACCTTTTAAATAAACTTAATGATGGTGCAAGTGGAGTAGTTCCAATAGTTCATGTTTTTGATACAATAAAAAGAATTAATATTATTAAAGAATCATATGAGAATGTTAAAAGAGAAAACTTATATTTAGTACAAACACCACAAGGTTTCATTTATAATTATATTAGTAATCTTCATAATAAGTATGCAAATAAACAAGTAACTGATGATTCTTCATTATTTGAATTAGAAAATACACCCCTAACTTATATAGATGGTGAATCAAAAAATATAAAAGTTACATTTGATAAAGATTTAAAAATGATAACAGAATTTATGAATGTAACAAAAGTCGGTATTGGTTATGACGTTCATAAGTTTATTGAAGGCAATGAGATTATACTTGGTGGTATAAAAATTCCCTTTCCTAAAAAACTAGATGGTCACTCTGATGCAGACGTTATACTTCATGCAATAACTGATGCATTGCTGGGTGCATTGAATGAAGGTGATATTGGAGTTCATTTTCCCAATACTGATGTAAAAAATAAAGATAGAGACTCTAAAGACTTTTTAGAATATTCAAACAGTAAACTTATAAATCGTAATGGAGAGATTATTCATCTAGATATTAATCTTATATGTGAAGAACCAAAAATTACACCTTTTAGAGATATGATTATTGAATCAATTTCAAATATTTTAAAAATAAATAAAAATAAAGTTAATATAAAAGCTACTACAACCGAAGGTTTGGGATTTATTGGAAAGAAAGAAGGAATTGCCTGTCAGGCAATTATAACTATTAGAATACCTGAAGATTAATTAATTATTTATCATCCATTTAAAATAATCCTCATCTATATCTGAAATTTTGTAAGAAGCAATGCATGGAGTATCGTATGGGTGGTTTTTTTTTATACAACTTATTACATCTTTAGGGTCTTTAATAGTCTTTGCTATAACAATAACTTCTTCTTCGGTAATTACCTCTTCATTCCACTTATAAATCGATTTTATATTATTAAAGATATTAGCACATGAAATAAAATTATCTCTAAGTAATTTTTTTACAAGATTATTTGCATTATTATAATTATCAATCGTAAAATAAATCATAAAAGGTTGCATAATTGTTATCTTTAATTGGTCGGAGCGGACGGATTTGAACCGCCGATCTCATGACCCCCAGCCATGCGCTTTACCTGGCTAAGCTACGCTCCGATTATTTATTTAATTAAATTGCTTCTTTTAGAATATTTCTAATATCTTTTAACTCTGATAAAAGATTAATCTTATCAGTGTTTACATCGTTAAGAATTAAATCAGTATTATTTTTATTTAGAACAGCTTTAATTCCTTTATCCTTTATAAGCTTTTTAACACCTTTAATTGTTAATCCATCAGAGTAGATTAGTTCCTTAAGCCTAGTTAATAATTTTATATCTTCAGGCCTGTAATATCTTCTTCCTCCACCCATTTTTAAAGGAGAAAGTTGCGTAAACTTTAACTCCCAAAACCGCAGTATGTGATGAGGTATTTCTAACACATGGGATACTTCACTTATGGTCTTAAAAGCGCTATCTGACTTTAAAATTTTTTTCACTATTATTTACCGAATCAAATTAACTTGTAGTATCTTGTGTATTGTCTAGATCAACTGTATTAACAGGGTGTTTTTTTGAGTCATCTCCTCTTACCTTTGCTCTAAGCATTTGAGAGGGTCTAAATGTTAAAACCTTTCTAGGGGTAATTGGAACCTCCTCACCTGTTTTTGGGTTCCTTCCTAACCTTTCTTTTTTCTGTCTGACGGAAAAACTCCCAAATGACGCAATCTTTACAGACTCACCATTTGTTAATGAGGTTGAAATCTCATTCAATACCATTTCTAATAAGTCTGATGAATCATTTCTAGATAAACCAACATTCTTATGAATTGACTCACTCAATTCAGCTCTGGTTATAGTGCGTGGCATTTTTTTACCCCAATCTTAACTTCTTGAAATACAAGGTTATTTATAGGAGATTAACTTGATGAAGCCAACTGGTCAATATGAGTTTTTTTGAAAAAAGTACTTTATTTATTTAAAATCTTATGAGTGATGAAGCCCAGGTAAAACCAGCACCCATAGCTTCCATTATGATTAAATCGCCCTCTTTAATTAATCCATCATTTACACCGGAAACCATTGCTAAAGGAATTGAAGCTGCTGATGTATTTGCATGTTTATGAACTGTAACTATTACCTTATCCATTGGAAAATCTAGTTTTTTTACGGTTGAGTCAAGGATTCTCTTATTTGCTTGGTGTGGAACCATCCAGTCAATATCACTAATTTCTAGATTATTTAACAATAATGTATCTTTTACTGAGCTTGTGAGATTTTTTACAGCATGCCTGAAAACATCCTTACCTTCCATNCTTATATATCCAGAAATTTGATTTGTAGATGGCCCACCGTCAGCATAGAGTAATTTTTCACACTTACCATCTGCATATAAATTTGTAGAAAAAATTCCCCTGTCGCCAAGTGAACCGGAGTAATCTTCTGAAGTACAAATAAACGCAGCTGCACCGTCTCCAAAAAGCACACATGTTGATCTATCCTCCCAATCTATTATTCTTGAGAGTGTTTCTGCCCCTATTACTAAAATATTCTTTGCCTGACCAGATCTAATAAAACTATTAACAATTGACAATCCATAAATAAATCCAGAACAAGCGGCTTGTATATCAAATGCTGGGATATTTTTTAGCCCCAACAAAGACTGGACGGTTACTGCTGTGGCAGGGAGAGTTCTGTCAGGCGTTGTTGTTGCTACTATTATTAAATCAATATCATTTTTATTTATTCCAGAGGTTGAAATTGCTTCTTTAGCTGCATTGTATGCTAAATCAGATGTATACTGCTCTTTTGATGCAAAGTGACGTTGCTTTATTCCAGTTCTCTCAGTTATCCATTCGTCCGATGTATCAACAATTTTTTCTATATCACCATTTGTAACTACATTATCTGGAAGATAAGCACCTATACCTTTTATAACTGCCCTTCTAATCATTGTATTCCATTTGTAAATATATGTTTATCTGAATTTTCATACAATCTATCAAGCTCTTCTGCTATTGATTTATTCAAATTTCTATCAACCAAGTCTACAGCTACCCCGATTGCATTAGCAAAACCGAAAGCATCAGTTCCACCATGAGACTTAACAACTATACCATTAAGTCCAATGAATAAAGCACCATTATATTTCCTTGGGTCAGTCTTTGTAATAACTTTATTTAGAGAAGGTTTTATAAATAAATATCCTAATCGTGAAAGCAAAGAGCTTTCAAAAGCTGATTTAAGAAAAGAGGTATATAATTTTGCAGTACCTTCAGCAGTTTTAAGAGATACATTTCCTGTAAAACCATCAGTAACAACGACATCAACTGTTCCTAGAGCAATATCATCCCCTTCTACAAAACCATAAAAGTTTATATCAAGATCAGAATTTTTAAGTATTGAAGAAGCCTCCTTTATTTTTTCTGTACCCTTCATTTCTTCTGAACCTACATTTAAAAGGCCTACTAATGGTTTATTAATTCCAGAGATGATTTTTGAAAAACACATTCCCATAATTGAAAATTCAACTAAGTTTCTTACATTACAATGAGAGTTAGCCCCTAAATCCAGCATTACTGTCTCACCATTTTGATTTGGAAAAAGTGAACATAAAGCGGGTCGTTCAATATTAGGAAGAGTTCTTAGATTTAATTTGGACATTGCCATAAACACTCCTGTGTTCCCTGCAGAAACAAAACCCTGAGTATCTCCGTTCTTAACTGCTTCACTTCCCATCCAAATACTTGTTTTTTTTCCTCTTCTGACCGCTCGAGATAATGTTTCTTCATATCCAACTTCATCTTCAGAATGAATGATTTCACAGTAAGCTAATAAACCTTCGTGTGTTGCAATTATGGGTGATATTTTTTTTTTATCTCCAAAAATTAGATATTTAACATGTGGATACCTTGATTTAGCCTCTGCAACTCCATCAATTACAGTTTTTGGTGCACCATCTCCTCCCATGGCATCAATAGAAAGAATAATATCTTTTTTTACCACAGTTATTTCCTAAACTAATTTTAAAAAAAATAAGAAACGATATTTAGAGAGGATTAAACATTATCGCTTATATCTGAGACTTCTCTTCCACTATAATATCCACATGCTCCACATACATGATGAGGCCTCATTAACTCTCCACAATTTGGGCATTCTTGATATGCTGAAGCTTTTAAGGCATCATGAGAACGTCTCATGTCTCTTTTCGATTTAGATACCTTATGTTTTGGTACTGCCATAAAAAAACCCCTTTTAACCTAGCAAATATTTCTTTATCGCTAAATACATAATTCTTTCAGTGAGTGCAAGATTAATAAAAAAAATTTATCACTAATTGAAGTAATTTATTGATAAATAGGGAGAAATTCCAACTTTCCCTTTAAAATTGTTGAAATATCTTGTTTTTTTATGTGACCATCATTGATTTTTATATATTTACACAAATTATCAATCTGATTAGGTTTTATCTCAGAGGATCTAAAGATTGTCTGCTGGAGTGCTTTTTTTAAATCCTCTGAAGAACCTAATAAAGCTTCCTCCCAACATTCAGATCTTCCATAGAATGCTTTAGCCATTTTCTTAACTTGTTTACCAACACTAAGGTCCCCAACTCCCATCTCTCTTAGGTTACGGTCCATATCATCAAACATATAATCTAATAATCCTTGGGTTAAAAAAGAAGCGCTATTTGAGTCTTTCAAGTTTTTAATTATTAAAAATAGGTGAAGAATTATCATATCAAAACGTCCATCAACCGTATCAGGAACGGAAAAAGCCTCGTAGAGTTCTTTTTGCCTTGCCTGTTCGACAGCTTTTAAATATATTTTTCCTATAACAATACTCTTTTGTTTTTTATTTTCAAAAAAATTAAAAAAATTCATTAATTAATCCTATTATGATACATATATTTAAAATATATTAGTTTGTTTATAACATCATGTACGTTAAATTTATATTGATCAGATGAATAGAATGAAAAAAATTTCCAAATTAATGCTAAACAATAATCTAAATATTTTCACGCTTTTTTGTATCCTATTATTTACTGCTTGTAGTAAAGATATAAATGTAAGAGGAAATCTTCCTGATGATGGTGCTTTGTCACAGTTAAAACCAGGAAACCAAACAAGACAGGATGTAGAAGAAATTTTGGGAACTCCATCCCATAAAGCAATTTTTGATAATGAAAAATGGTTTTATATTAGCTCTCAAACTACACAATTTGCATTTTATGCAATTGAAGAGCTAAACAGAAATATAACTGTAGTTGAATTTGATCAAAGAGGCATCCTAAAGAATATATCTAATCTTAATATAAAAGACGGAAAAAATATTGATGTGTCGGATAGAGTTACCCCAACTATGGGAAGAGATTATAGCTTAATTGAGCAACTTATCGGAAACCTTGGTAGGTTTGACCGTGGCAAACCTGAAGCTGGACCTTAGAAAAAGAAGCCCCAAATTATATATCAGGGCTTCTTATACCTTTATTAATGTGCAAGGATAGCTAAAAGTAAAATTGCTACAATATTTATAATTTTAATCATAGGGTTAATTGCTGGACCTGAAGTATCTTTATAAGGATCTCCAACTGTATCTCCTGTAACAGCTGCCTTATGTGCATCTGTTCCCTTACCTTGAACATTCCCATCTTCGTCTTTTAGTTGTCCATCTTCTATATATTTTTTGGCATTATCCCAAGCACCTCCTCCAGAAGTCATAGATATTGCTACAAAAAGCCCTGTAACAATTGTACCTAACAACATAGCACCCAATGCAATAAAGCCTTGCGCAGGTCCTCCTGAGGTCAGTGAAACTACATAATAGAGTAAAATGGGAGCTAATACTGGAAGTAAAGAAGGAATAATCATTTCTTTGATTGCTGACTTTGTCAACATATCAACTAGGACACCATATTCAGGTTTCTCGGTTCGCTCCATTATACCAGGTTTTTCTTTAAACTGTCTTTGGACCTCTAGAACAACAGCCTGACCAGCTCTTCCAACTGCTTGCATACCTAATGCACCAAATAAGTATGGAAGCATTCCTCCAACAAATAAACCAATAACAACATATGGATCCTTAAGAGAAAATTCTAAACCTGTTAAATTTGGAAAATAATGATCTAGATCAGAAGTATATGCAGCAAATAGAACAAGTGCAGCAAGTCCAGCAGAGCCAATAGCATACCCCTTAGTTACTGCTTTAGTTGTATTACCAACAGCATCTAAAGTATCTGTTATATTCCTGACATTTTCAGGAAGGTCAGACATTTCAGCAATACCTCCCGCATTATCGGTGACAGGTCCATAAGCATCTAATGCTACTACCATTCCTGCAAGAGCAAGCATTGTAGTAGCAGCAATTGCAATTCCAAATAAACCTGCTTGAGAAAATGCAGCAATTATAGAAGCAGAGATTAATAATACTGGCAAAGCTGTAGACTCCATTGAAATTGCAAGCCCTTGAATGACATTCGTACCATCACCAGCTATAGAAGCCTTTGCAACACTTTTGACTGGCCGGTAGTCTGTTCCAGTATAATATTCTGTTATCCAAATTATAATACCAGTAACTACAAGTCCAATTAATGCGCAGTATATCATTTGAATATCAGTTATAACCTGACCACTAGACATCATAAGATTCTCTTTAAACATTAATTTAGTTACAAAATAAATTAACGCACCAGAAACTAAAGCACAGACTATAAATCCTCTATAAAGAGCTTTCATAAC
>NZGX01000052.1 GCA_002691085.1 Rhodospirillaceae bacterium
AAATAAACTAAAATTAGAAGCACAACGTAATAAAACAGACGAAACAAAACAATTATCACTTAAATACGCAATAAACGATACTCAATTTTGGTTAATACAACCAGCTATTCTCGCAGCAACTGCAATCATTTTTTCTATACAATTCCATCAACTATATATTCTATCGAGTAAGCAATGGACAATTGAATCATATGCTTTTGGTTATATAATTTTCTCTTTAATGCTTTTGATAGGCTCATTAGTCGCTGGTCATATAGTTGATAAATTGGGCTCAATTAAACTTATGTATTTTTATTTGTGGCCACTTATCCCTGCATTATTACTTCTTGGATACTTTGATAATTATATATTTATATTTATCATTATGACTCTCACAGGTTTCTCATATGGGATGTGCCTAGTTGCATTTGTTACTGTATGGGCAGAATTATACGGAACACAATTTATGGGGCAAATCAGAACGTTCAATTTCTCTATGAATGTTTTATTAACTTCAGTAGCCATGGCACTAACTGGGTGGTTAATAGATATGGGTGTAAACTTAAATGTTCTTTGTCTTGGTGGTATTGGTTTTATTATTTTATCAATTATACTACTTAGATTCTCAGAAAGAATTAAATTTATAAATCAAGAAGTATAAATTTAATTTATTTTTCTTAACTCTCTCTTTAAAATTTTTCCTGTAGCATTCTTTGGTAAAGAATCTATAACCTTAATGTCTTTTGGTATCTTGTATCTAGATAACTTATCCTCACAAAAGCTAGATAATTCCTCGAAGGTAATATTTTTATTACCTTTAGTTACAAGAAAAGCCCTTAACCTCTCACCCCATTTATCATCTGGGACACCAACAATAGAATTTTCTAGTATATCTGGATGGGATAATAAAACTTCTTCAATCTCTCTAGGATATATATTTACACCACCAGAAATTATCATATCTTTAATTCTATCAACAATATATATAAATCCATCCTCATCTCTTCTACCAACATCGCCAACACTAATCCACCTATCCTCATTAAAAGCATCTGAGGTAGCTTCTGGCTTATTCCAGTAGCCATTAAAAGCAGTTGATGTCTTTACCCACAATTCTCCTGGCTCATCCACTCCAACTTCTTTAAAATTATTATCGGTTAACTTAACTAAAACTTGTGTAAATGGTGTTCCTACACAATTTATTTTGCTTAATTGATATGGAGGACGTAAATTTGAAACAAAACCGCATTCTGTTGACCCATAAGTCTCATGAAGTACATTATCACCAAAGTAATCTACAATTTTATATTTTAAATGTTGAGATAAAGGTGCCGCGTTGGAGATAATTGATTTAATATTAGGTTTTCTATATTTTTCTAAAATACTCTTTTCAAGTGAAAAAATATTATGATGCTGCGTTGGTACTGTAAATACTCCTGAAAAATTATTTTCCTTCAACTTCTTAAGCAAAAGCTCTGGGTCAAATTTATCTAATATCTCTGTGTAACCCCCAAACATAATTGCCGCAAGAGGATATGCAATACCTGCACCATGATGCATTGGTGTAGTACCCAAAAACTTATCCTCTGGTGAGAAACAACCATATTCGACAGCAATCTGATAAAAACCAAGAAGTCGAGAACGATGAGAAAGGATTACACCTTTTGGCTTACCAGTTGTTCCAGATGTATAAGGAATAGTCCAAGGATCCCATTCATGAACCTCTGGCAATTCATCTGGCATAACTGCATTTTTAATAAGTAATTCAAGTTCTCTTCCAATATGAATAATCTTTTCAACAGTTTTGAATGAAATATCAGAAATAGCATCTGCAGTGTTATCATCAACAAAAAGAATCTTTGCTTCAGCATCATCACATATCTCTTTAACTTCTCTACCCTTCAATGCAGGATTAATTAGCGCAAGAGGCACACCTGCTTCAGGAAAACCACAAACAATTTCAACATAATCAATTGAATTTTTCGCAAAAATTGCTCCATTATCTCCCTTTCTCAACCCTAAAACTGAAAGAGCTGCGAAAGTAAGAGAGTCACATCGAGTTGATAGCTCTTCAAAAGTCCGGGTTTTTTCTCCATGCCTTATTGCAATCTTGGAAGGGTTACGTTTCTTTATTGCACGCAAACCTCTTGCCATAGTCATTGAATAAAAAGAAAATGGTAAATTATTTAGACTTAATCCATTCGAGTTCATAATTTCTTATTCCAAACCTTAAGTAAATATTTTATAAATAATAATTGATTATATTTAAAAAATTCTGAAAACGACAGGTAAATATGAAAAAATTTATAAGCTTTTTCTTTATACAAACTATATTAATTTTTTCAGTTATAAATCCATTAAAATCTTATGTAATAAACATTAACAATAAAGAACTTATTGAGCTTCATAAGCAAGATGTGCCTATAGTTGATATCAGAACAGTAAATGAGTGGATGGAAACTGGGGTTATTCCAAATAGCCATACTTTAACCTTTGCCAATCATTCTAACAATAAAGACATTAACTTTTGGGTCTCAGAGTTATCTAAATTAATAAATTTAGCTGACCCTTTTATCATTATTTGCAGAAGCGGAAACCGCTCTAAAAGTTTATCTCAAAAACTATTGTCAAAAAATCTCCTTAATAACTTTTATAATGCAAAAGAAGGAGTCTCAAAATGGATTCTTAATGGTGGAAAAACAATAGAGTATTAAATATTAATTTAATAATAATTTCTAGAAGCTTAGGGGCTTAGGCATAAAACTATCTATATTATTAATCTCACCCTTACCTTTATAGTGAGCAGTATATGGATAATCATAAATAGGTCTTTTAGAAATAAAAACCTTATCTAAATTTATATTATTAAAATCTAAACTAGAATTACCATTTGCAAATTTATAACCTACTATGGTATTTGGCAAATTATCAACCTCAACCCAATCTCTAATAACATCAATCCAATTAAATTTATCAACACCTGGACCACCCCGACAATGATTCATTCCAGGAATGAGATATAGCCTTATAAAATTTTCAATATCATTTTTATTTGAGATTATTCTTTTTACTTTTTTTACATATTTAATCAATGGTTCAGTGTTAAGTAAATCATTTAAACCCTGATATATAATTATCTTTCCATTATTATTATGATATCTGGTTAGGTCGGGGTTATTGGGAGCCTGAAGAAATCCTTTTGTAAAAAGTCGAGGAACATCTCTATCTAAATCAAAATTAAATACATCGTATCCAGGACCAGGATCATAATCAAACCAAGTATACCTTAATCTATCTAAAGCTAGTGGTTCAAATTTACCAATCTTACCAGGCTCATTTAAAATATACCTTTTTAAACCCAATTCACCACCATGTGGCAATCCCCAACTAACTCGATTTTGATTTGATAAAAAAGCGCCTTTATAAAGCTCCTTAATAACTTTAATTTCAATCTCAGAAAAACAATTATCACTAATATTATCTTTACACTGCATTAACTTTAAGTTTAACTTACACGCCCAAGGATCTGACAAAACTCCATCATTTAATCCATCGAGTTCATCACACTGTTCAATGACACTCTTATGAAGAAGATCAACTTTTGTGTGACCAAGTATTACTCTATTATCAGAATCTAAATTAACTAAAGTTCTCCAAAAAATATTAATATAATCGGGTTCAATACCTGCAGGTGCTCCAGATATTATTCCATCAAAATGCCAGGGATACCGCTGCGCCATTAGTAACCCCTGTCTCCCCCCTGTAGAACAACCTCTAAAATAAGAGTATTTTATTTCATCTTGGTAATATTCCTTTATAATTGCTTTTGAGGCTAANATTGCCTTGTGCGTACCTCGATAAGCGTAATCTATTTCTTGATTGAGATTATTATATGCCCAAACACCTGAACGCATAATGATATTATAATCTGGGGATTTCTTATTCCAACCACTTGGTGCCAGAGGTGCAGAATGTCCCATATCAGTTGTCGCAATTGCTGATCCGGTTGAAAGAACATCATCTGCTTTTTCAATGATCCTCACTCCACAAAGTGTACCGCATCCTTCCATATGAAATCTTCCATCCCATTTATCAGGAAGTCTCAATTGAATACCTACTTGGGGAGCAGAATATCCGATAATCTCACAAAAAGCGGGAATATTTTTATCTTCCAAAACATATCTAATACCTGTTATTTTTGTTGGTGCATCAAAAATATTTGAAAAATCAATATTTAATAAGTTTTTACATTTATTCTCATTTGCCTCTAGGGGAGACAAAGAAATAAAGAACATCATTAAGATTAATATACTATATCTTAGCATAGTGTTTGCCTTATCAAAAATAACAACAATGACAATCAATCAACTAGTTTACATAACAAAAATAATCTTACCGTTTCTTTCATCACCTGTTTTTTCAGCATGCTCAAACGCTTTAGAAAAATCTTCAAGACTATATTGTGCTGCAATTTTGGCTAAGAGCTTTCCCTCATTAATTTTTTTTGAAAGTGAGAAATAGATGTTTCTGATTTTATTCATATCTCGTTTCTCAAGCCCTCTACCTGTACTCATTCCTGTAAGAGTGATATTTTTGAAGAAAAGGTCATGAAAAGGAAGTAAACATGGCTCTTTAGAAATAAAACCATAATTTACTACTTTCCCTCCGTAAGTTAAACACCTTGCAATTCTTTCAGTTGCTTTACCTGCAACTAAATCAAATCCTAAACTTATTTTAGCCCCTTTAGTTAACTTTGACACATTGTCAGAAAGTAAATCAGGATCTTCAGTATCAACAACACATATGTCTGCACCTAAGGCATACAATTCATCAAACAAACTATCGCGCCTAACTATATTACAAGTCTTTATTCCTCTTTCTTTTGCTAATGTAATTAAATACCGACCACAATTAGAATTAGCACCATTTTGTATTATCCAGTCGCCTTCTTTTAAGTCGTAGAAATCTTCAAGTAGACATACAGAAGTCATTCCATTAACAAGCATCAAGGCTAATTGACTTGGATCACCCTCAGGAGCGGGAATAGAAAGGTTTGCCTTTGCAGTTACTTTCTCTGCAAAAGTACCATTACCCCACCAAGGAAAAACACGGTCCCCCTTTTTAAAGTCTTTTACAAGAGAGCCAACAGACCAGACTCTACCAACTCCCTCATAGCCTGGAACAAGAGGTAATTCTTTTGCTTCAAATCCATACTCACCTCTAAATCGTTTTATATCAGCGAGATGAACTGCCGCAGCTTCCATTTTAATAATGATTTCATCATCTTTAGGTTTTGGTTCTTCAACCTCAACAATACTAACAACCTTAGAAGGATCTCCGTGATCAAACTGTTTTAATGTTTTCATTTTCCTCGTGACTTATAATACTAGTTTTTTTTGGAGATTTATCTATGTGGAGCTTCATCACATCTGGTCTTGAATAATGTCCAATGCTATCAACCCACAGCTTAGTATCATTTCTTTCATTCATATCAATTTCACATGATACTAATTTTTCTTCTAGGCCGCTATGTGGATCTACAAGAAGAGCGCTAAAAGGTTGAATAATTGTCGTCCAGCCTCCTCCATCGCTAAGTAATTCCTGTTTACCTAATTTTGACTCGAAAAAATCAATCATCTCTTTTGTAACTGGACTAGACGAGCAGACTACAAAACATTGTGCTGATAAAGCATGGTTTCGCATCATAGCTTCAATCTGTATATTAGCAATTTGGTCAAACCCTGCCATAGTAGACAATCCTGGCCAATGAGCTGCGTGAATTTCAATATTCTCCTCTGCCAATGCTTGACGAGTAAGATTCATAGTGTGCTCCCAACAAATAAGTGCACCAACCTTTCCAACTTTGGTATCAGAAACACCAAGGGTGCTTCCATCTCCCATACCCCATATATATCTTTCTGCATATGTTGGCATTAATTTTCTATGCACTAATTTTATCTCTCCATTTGCATCAATTGTAACCGAACTGTTAAAACAAGTTCTGCCACCTTCCTCTCTTTCACTTATTCCAACTACAACAACACATCCTGCTTCTCTTGCAGCATCTGCAACTAGCGCAATTTCTGGACCACTAACTTCAACTGATACATCGTGATAGTGTCTATTTAGCTCTGCTTGTATTAATGGAGCATAGAGATTAATCCAATATGGAAATCCAGGAATATAAACTTCGGGAAAAACCACCAGCTCAATATCTTGCTTCGCTGCCTTCAAAATCCAATCTGCTGCTTTTTCAGCAGTTTTCATTGGGTCCATATAAACAGGGCTTACGTGAGCGGCAGCAACTTTTATTTTTTTGGTCATTTTTATCCTCTTAATCCTAATAAAGACATTGTTATATTAGAGGAAAAATGACAATAGAGTCAAAGTCAAGGTCACATATTTACCACACTATTTGCGGGTATTTGTTGACATATAATTGTCATTTTTAATATTATGTAAGAATAATAATGCTATTAATCAAGCCTTTAACTATTTAGAAAATGCTCATGAGATCTTTTTTTTCTAAGACCTTAATTTTTTTGCTCCTGATATTTATTACGTCTTGTTCCTCAAATATAAATTATTTAGATGATAAAACATTTCGTGAAAGTAATTCTCTTTCCAAATTTGAAAAGGATAGAAATGCCATTTTGAATCTGGCTGGAAATTTTAAAGTAAAGTTTAGATTTGAAGAAACGATTTCATTTAAAAAAAATTATAAATTAAAAAAACCTTATATGACATCGGCAAATGAAGTTGTAAAAATTATAAGAGATGATGGAGATCAAATAAGTTTTCAACACATTCTTGTTGCTAATGTTAAGGATAAACATTTTGCGATCAAACACTGGCGCCAAGTCTGGAAATTTCAACCCTCAAGAGTTTTGGTCTTTATTGGTGGGAATGCCTGGAAACAGAGAGAAGTTGAACGAAAAGATAGTTTTGGTTCGTGGTCTCAAACTGTTTATCAAGTTGATGACTCGCCTCGATATGGTGCAATTGGAAGATGGTCTCATAAATCAGGAATATCCGAATGGTTACCTTCTCCAGAATGGCGCCCTCTTCCAAGACGAGATATGACTAAACGAAATGATTATCATGCAATTGATGCAGTTAACAGGCATGTAATTACACCTTGGGGTTGGGTTCATGAAGAAGATAATTCAAAACTAATATTAAAGGGAAAAAATCAAATCCTTGCTAGAGAGATTGGTGTAAATAGTTATGAAAGGAATAACGACTTTAAAATAAATATTGCAGAATAATACATTAAACAAACTGAAGACTTCTGGAAAAAAATAAGAATAGAATGGAAAAACCTTGAAGATTCTCCAGAAGGATTTAAGCTAACACTAAAAGGTGAACCAGAAGAACTCTATATGGCACTCTTAGGAAAAGCAGAAGAATATTTAGTTAAAGAAATTACTTTAAATCAAGCCTTATCTGAGGCTAAAGAAATAATCAAAAAATATACAACTACAAAACTTGGCCCCTTAGATTCTAGACTTAGAAAAAATAATCTCTGAAAATAGTAACCTCGTAAAAATTTTTTATACACATAATATAATTTTTTTTTGTAATAAATAATCGGCAGTTCTATATCAATAGGAGTAAAAACAAATGAAATTCAAAAATTATATATATTTAATCCTATTCATGACTACTCTAATATTTACTATACCAGTAGAAAGCAAGACGGTTTTAATTACTGGATCAAATAGAGGCATTGGCTTAGAGTTTACAAATCAGTATGCTCAAATGGGATGGAACGTCATTGCCTCAAGCAGAACTCCAGAAGATGATGAGGAACTTATTAAACTTTCAAGAGAGTTTGAAAATATTTCAATTGAGAAATTAGATGTCACAAACCATAAACAAATAGATGACCTGGCCAAAAAATTAAAGGATATACCGATAGATGTTCTTCTTAATAATGCGGGCATATTGGGCGGAGATGAAAAAGTTCAACAGATAGGAAATCTAGATTTTGATTCTATGGAGAATGTTTATAAAACAAATACAATCGCACCTTTGAAAATGGCTGAAGCGTTTCTTAATAATGTATTATCGAGTGATGAGAAAAAAATTATTGTAATAACCTCTGGTACTGCTTCAATTACAAATGTACCAGATGTTTCGGGAGTCAAAAAAATAAGCAAATATTATAAACCTCTTTACTTGTATAGAATGTCAAAAACAGCGATTAATATGGGTTATAAAAACCTCGCAATGGAGCTTGCCCCACAAGGAGTTCATGTTGGCATAATGGCCCCTGGAATTGTGGAAACAAGATTGTTACAACAAGCAGGCTATTCAGGCATGGGAATGAGCACAAAAGATAGTGTTACAAACGTAATAAGAAACATTAATAATTTAGACCCTGAAACATCAGGAAAATATATCTTATTTAATGGAAAAACTCTTCCTTGGTAAAAATATTTAAAACTTTTAAAGATTTAATTGATATCTCTTCGAACCAGAAAAATAATTGATTAATTTATAAAGTTTAATAAGATAAACTTCAGAATTATTTGAAATACATGTAAAGTAGATTTGAATTAACATCAGAGACCTAAACAATGATTATTAGAAAAATTCAATTTAGTTACATTTGCACTTTAGCCGTTGTCTTCTTCATTTCTCCTGCTAACAATGTCCTTGAATCCTGGGAAGGAAACGCAAGTATGATGATTCCCATGACACTGAATGTAAATCATGGATACAAAGCCAAACCCGTGATTGGACTGGGGATTCAGGTCCCCAGCCATTGTTAAACTCTCAAGAATCTTGACTGTTAATTAAATCTTAGCTTTAGAAAAGAAAATAAAGAAATTGAGATGAACAAGCACCCACTTAGAAAAATAACTTCCGAACACAAGCAAACTTATGCGCTTGATGGAGTCGTAGTTCTGAGAGGCATGTTTGATAGTGACTGGATAAAACTAATGCATTCAGCAGCTGAACAAGTTATGGCTAACCCGACAGCATATGGAATTCCAGGACCATCACAGGGAAATGATATGACTTCTGTATGCCATATGTGGAGAAAACCAGGGGAATTTCGAGATTTCGTTTTCAATTCGCCAGCAGCAGAGATAACTGGAAAGATAATTGGTTCAAGTACCATACGCATGTATCATGACCATTTATTTATCAAACCTCCCCATTCTAGAAAAATTATGCGTTGGCATCATGATGCAACAGCCTGGCCAGTAACAGGAGAACAAGTCCCCAATCTCTGGCTTAGCTTAACTAAAGCAAACGAACAATCTGGACGTGTAGAGTTTCTTGCTGGGTATCCCAAATACTGTCTAGATAACAATATTGTATACGGATTTAATAATGATCAGGCCTCCGGAATATGTCCAGACTTTGAAAAACGCCGAGAAGACCCAAATCTTAATTTTGTCTCATTTGATCTTGACCCGGGAGATGTAGTTTTATTCCACCCCCTTATGCCTCACCACTCAAAAGGCAACTCATCCGACAAACCCAGAATAGGACTGGCATTAAGACTCTTTGGCGATGATGTTTTATGGAGCCCAGCATCTCATAAGGCTCCCATTCCTGATGTGGAACAGTTGCCTGCCGGTCAACAACCTCAAGGAAAGTATTTTCCTATCCTTTGGCAAAACACTTAAAAACACGATATGAGAGAATGGGAATCCGATATGTCGATAACACAAATTTACTCCGGAGAAGATGGTGAATCTCATTTTAGCGAGTTTAGCAATTTTTTCGATGAAAACGACGTGCGTATGAAAACCCAACTTTATCCTGCTGTGGGGTGGGATATAGGAATCGGCAAACCAGGCTGGGTAGCTGACTGGCATGTAGCTCGAGTGCCCCGCGTCTTAATAGTTTTAGAGGGAATCTTAGAAGTTGAAGTAGGAAGCGGCGAAATCCGCCAGTTTGAAAAAGGCGACGTTTTAGTTGCAAAAGATACAACTGGAAAGGGTCACATTTCTAGGGTTGCCGGAGATAAACCGCTTACAACCCTAACTATCCCTATGGAAACTGGCTAAAAGGAAATCTTTCAATCTAGGAAATGAAAAACACCAAAACCATAAGTAACAATTTTCTTGTAAAAAGTCTTTTTGTAGTATTTTTACTTTTGAACCAAACGATATATTTTGTTAGCCCAGTATTGTCGAAAAATGCCACGGTTCTAAGAATTGGTGTTCCGATATTTCCACCTCAGAAAGGAAACCCCTACAGCTCGATTAGTTTACCGTTATCATTACCAAATCAGGCTGTATACGATCCATTGTTTCTGAATGGATCAAATGGAGAAGTTTTGCCCTGGCTGGCAACTAGGTGGCAACAAAAAAATCCAAATCATTGGATATTCAATATTCGCAAAGGAGTTAAATTTTCTAATGGCGAAAATCTCGATTCTGATTCAGTTGTTGCTGCCTTTCGTTACTTGCTGACTCCTGAAGGTCAGCGAGATTCTATTTCAAGCGTCAATATGGCAGAGATATTGAAAAACATAAACTCTCTGGACAGTCACACTGTTGAAATCATCACTAACAAACCTGACCCTATTCTTCCTCTGCATTTAGTATTTATGAATATCCCTGCACCTCATCACTGGAAAGATTTAGGACGGGATAGGTTTATGATGAGCCCAGTAGGGAGCGGGCCATTCATTGTTGAAGAATGGCAAGAGAATTTTATTCGTATGGCTGCTAACCCTTTATCCTGGCGCCCACCTAAAATTGATTTTTTAGAAATCATCCGAATTCCAGATCAAACTTCCCGACTTCAAGCTTTATTATCTGGAGCTATCGATATAGCATTGTCTTTGGCACCCCAGAACACATTAGAGCTTGATTCTCTTGGTGCGCAGCTGGTAAACCGCTCATTACAATCTCTGGAATTTATTGCCTTTGTTACACAAATGGAATCACCTCTTCGCGACAAGCGCGTGAAGAAAGCCCTAAACCATGCCGTAAATAAGGAACAGATGATTGACGTTTTTCTCAACAATGCGACCAAACCAGCTTCACAGTTCTCCCATGATGGCGCGTTTGGTTTTAGCCCAGAGTTAAAACCCTATAAATATGACCCCGACAAGGCTCGTTCACTTCTTTCTTCCGCAGGCTATCAAAATGGCTTTAAATTACCGGTTCTAATTGCATCTTCATCTGGTGGAGATAATTCTTCGTGGTACCAGCAAATTGCCATGGATCTAGAACATGTGGGTGTTAAAATGGTTCTGCAGACAACCCCTTTAACCCGAATGATACAATTTGTTCAATCCGGAAAATGGCCTGTGCCTGCTTTCGGGTGGAATTTTTCAGGCAATGATTCTTTAAGGGGTTATAGATTCAGGTCTTGTGAATGGACCAACCCTTACCATTGCGACCCTTTCTTGATGCCGCTGATTAAAGCCGCTAAAAAAGCAGATTCATTTTACGACCGTCAGTTTCTTACTCAGAAAGTGCTCGCATATGAACGTGACAATCCTCCCGGCATACTTTTGTGGCGTGGTGTAGCCTTTGACGGCATAGGTAATAATGTTAAAGATTTTAGAACTATAAATGGTTTTGTGTCATTTCATAAAATAGAACTCAAGGACTAAATCTTTGTCTTTTAAGTTTCCAAAAGCTGAATTTACTGATTTTTCCAGTTACTTAAAAGTTTAAAATAGAGTTTTAAAAAAATTTAATACTTAAATAAATTAAACTTAACAAGTTAATCTTAAACATTTTCTAAAATATTTTGAGGAGAAGAGTTACCATAAGGATCATCTCCCGCATTATCCGAAAAACCTTCCTCCTCAAAAAGCTTTTCAATATTTCCATCGTTTATCAAGGCGCCATATCTCCATGATCTCATTCCAAAACCCAGATTATCCTTTGAAACTAACATACCCATTTTTCTTGTAAATTCACCTGAACCGTCTGGAATTAAAACAATTTTTTTTATGCCCTGATCTCTTCCCCATGCATTCATAACAAATGAGTCATTCACAGAAATACAATAAATTTCATCAATACCCTTTGCTTTGAAGTCATCATATAGTTTTTCAAAATCAGGTAATTGATAAGTTGAACAAGTGGGAGTAAAAGCCCCAGGCAAAGAAAAAAGTACTACTTTTTTTCCAGAAAAATAGTCATCGCTGTTAACATCTTCCCATCTATAAGGGTTGTCTCCTTCGATAGACTCATCTCTGACCCTAGTTTTAAAAGTAACGAATGGCACTTTTTTATTTAACATTTTCTTCTCCTCTAAAATTACAAAGTTTTGTTTAATTACAAATACGGTTATTAATTATATTTGGATTATTTCCAGATAGAAACATAGCCAAAGTATCTATCAATTCAGGTTCTANGTTGATATTAAGTTTTACCCTGGCTAACGCCATTGAAAGAAATGTAAATTTGCTACCAATAATTCTCGAGCAGGATAAAGGTAGATAGGTATTTAAAACCCTTGATGACAGATGGCCCTTGTCATTTTGCTCCAAAGATAAAACAATAAGAAATACCTTCTCTATATTTCCAATACTATGATAAGTGCCATATAAACTATTAAAACGATGCTGTGATGAAGCTGAGATATATTTCATAATATTATCAAATTCTGAAGAAACATCTGCGCAGCGTGAATTTATATTTGTCTTATCAAATGCTTTTTTTATACCTAAGTTTGGATTGATATTTTTTCCAGTTGATCTGCACCAGTACTGCACACACCAAACAACAAATGCAGAGGCCGTATTTAATTGAGATACCGAGATATTTGGTAAGTTTGGACTAGGACTCCTCATTCCTTTTAGATAGTTGCTATAACCTATCAAAATAATCTCCCACTGATTAGAATAACTCTAATTATCATTATTAGTGATAATGATAATCAGTTTCAATAAAAAAATACAAAAATACCTATTTTTTTGGCAGAAATATTCATATTTTTTTAAATTAAGTTCTTTTGATTTAAATATGAAATTGATTTATGATTTAGAAAATTATGAAATTGGAGTTTGTTATGCTGATTTTGACACAATTACCCTGGTCACCCAATGATTTACAGGATTTAAGAACAATAGTTAAAATTTCTAAAAAAGAAGGCTTGTGTCAATCTTCTGAAAATGACCCCCATCTTCTTCTATTATTGCCCCACTCCCCGATGAAGGATAATAAAATTGTTGGAGAGAAAATAGCCTTTGAGAAAATTTCTTTAATTGCTAAAGAAAATCAAATTTATGTTGCAGGCTCATGTGTTTTAAAGGCTGATAATATGCCCGCACCCCAAACAATTGGATTTTTAATATCAAATGACGGTGAACTTCTTCTAAGAGTCCCTAAAATATCACCTGACTTAATTGAAGGATTTACAAATACAACATCTGCATTGGGTAAGAAAGCTGAATTTCCCACAGCAAAACTACCTTTTGCAAAAGTTGGATTGCTTTGTGGTGAAGATATTCATTTCGCTCAGTACAGCAGAGTTTTGGCTTTTAACGGTGCAGAAATAATTTTAAATCCATCGATTGAAAAATCTGATCAACAATATGACCACCGCATAATGTCAAGATTCGCACGTGCCAGCGAAAGTCTTGCTTATGTAGCTGTATCAAGCCCCTCTGAAATAATTGAAGATAATGTTTCTTTAAAGCTCCCATCAGCAACTGCTCTCTATCCATGGGAGAGAGAAGAAACTGGTATACGAGGAAATGAGTCTTTTGTTATTCCGGACATTGATATTGAGCTATTAAGAAGAAAAAGAATATCACCACAAGGGAGCTATCCAGCAATTGTTAGGGCAGATGTTTACGGAAGAGGTTATAAGAAAAATTTAAAAAGTAATAATAATAAAGCCCCTACTTCAAGAGAAGAGTGGATTAAAGAAGCTAATAATAGAATACAGGAAGAAGATAAAAACATTGGTCCAAAGCATAGCAATCAGGAAGAGCAATACGACTGTATGTTAGTTCAAACTGTAGCAAGACTTATTCCCTTAGGGTCAAATATTGACCCAAAAGATATAATGCTACAAAACCTTGACGAACATTTAAAAAGCGCAGGAAGTAGACTGTTTGTTCCAACAATGAGACTTTGCGTCTTCCCTGAATTTTGGTTAACTGGCCCAGGTGGGATTGGTGGAGTCCAGAGAACTGTTCAAGACTTGGAAAAGATGGCAATCTCAGAAGGAGATGAAATTTTTGAGATTATCGGTAAATTTGCTCAACAGTATAATGTCTATGTCGCTTTCCAGAACTTCGAAACGCACCCTAGACTTCCTGGTCGCGTTTTTAACTCTGCTTTCTTAATTGACGATAATGGTAATCACGTACACACCTACCGAAAAAATCAATGTGCTGATATTTGGGGGTTGCTTCCAGACACTACGCCTGGCTCAATTCTTGACCAATACTTAGACATATTTGGCTATGAAGCTTTGTTTCCAGTTGCAGATACACCCATTGGTAAGTTAGCCAATATGATTTGCTTTGATAATATGAGTCCTGAAATTGCAGGAAATCTTCGTTCAAGAGGTGCTGAAGTAATACTTCACTCTACTTCAGAACCTCATGGAGGTGAAGGAAGACGTGCCTGGGATAATGCAAGAAGAACTAGAGCAATGGAAAATTGTGCTTATATGCTCTCAGCAATGGATGGCGGTGAATATAAATCACATGATTCAGAACATATGACATTTTTTAGGAGAGGCCATACAAGGTTAGTGAATTTTGATGGGAGCCTTCAAGGTACTATTGATGGCCCCGGTCCTGTCCTATTTAGAGCTAATATTGATCTTGCATCATTAAGACGTGCTCGAAAAAATCCTAGGACAAATTTTCAGCTCTGGAATGACCCCGAAGTCTATGCAGATTATTATTCATCAAAAGTTGGTTTTCCAAGTAATTTATGGTCTGGCGATCCCTATGAAAATCCTTATATAATGGCGAAAGAATTAATTAAACGAATTGAGAGCTATGTCGAAATGGGAATTTATACACCGCCAATGAGTAAATTAAGCTCTGAGACAAAATCAAAAACAACTGATGTGATGTAAATTTAATCTATTTTACCCTTAGTTTATCAACAGCTAATTGCTTGTGTCTAAATTTAGTATTATAAAATTTTTTCTTTAAAGCAATTATATCCACAATTTCTAAAAGAAAGAGCGATGGGGCAAGATCGTGCATTTTTTTTGATAGTTCCTTTAATGCAACTGACCTTTCTTCTTTAGAAAACATACTATGTGTAGACTCAATTTCATTCATTAATTCAGGAATACAGAAAAATGCTCCTGGTTTTTTACAAGAAAAAATCTCTATTGCCCTAATTACATCCCAATAAGCTGCACTATTCCATGTGGCTGAAATAGAGTCCGCCTGTCCCCAATTTCCAGAAAAATATTTACTAATCCACTGTGGACCTTGCAAGGGTTGAACATTCATTGTTACTCCGACATTGGAGAGATCTTGTGCAATTTTTTGATACATACTTGCTGCTTCTGTCACACCACCAGTAATTAAAACCTCTGCTTTAAAATTAAAACCGTTTTGATATCCCGCTTCATTTAGAAGATCTTTTGCCCTTTTTGGGTTATAGGGATATGGTTTTATCTCTGGATTGTAACCCGACATACCTAATATACCTGGCTGTCCAGATGGCTTTGTAATTCCTGCCATAATAATTTTTGCAATTGATTCTTTATCAACTGCATAATTAATTGCCTGACGAACACGAACATCTTTAAAGGGAGGATTTAAATTAGATAATGCAAGTGCTGCTATTATCCCCCCCGGCCTTGTAATTATGTTGTATTCACTTTTAGATAAAAGTTCTAATTCAGTAATTCCAAAATTAGTTCCAAGATCAACAATCTCTGACATTAAAGCTTGTACTAAAGATGTAGCATCTTTAACAACTCTTATTTCAACACGGCTAATTTCAACAGATGGTCTCCAACTGTTCTCATTTTTTATCAAAACAGGTCTTTGAGAATTTAAATTCCAATTTTCTATTTTAAATGAACCTGTTCCAACTGGATTCTTATTAAAATTTTCTGGCCCAAATTCTTCATATAACCATGGTTCAGGTAATAAGATAGTAGAAAATCTCCTATCAAGTAGAACATCTGGTTCATATGTCTCAACCTCTAAAGTTAAAGAGTCTAAAGAGCGAATATTTTTAATCGTTCTTACCTCAGCTGACATAACAAATTTTTGAGCCTCCGCACTTTTTAGGTAATTTATATTTTTTATTACTGCATCAGCATCAAATGACCTTCCATTTGAATAAGTAACATTTGGACGTAATTTAATTATCCATATATTTTTACTTAACGGTTTTGCACTAAGGGCAAGTTCTTTATTTAATTGCCCATCTGTTGATATTGAAAAAAGAGTGTCATGTATCATTGCATGAGGATTAATTATACCTTGTACAAGACAACAAAAAGGATTTAACAGCGTGGAAATATTTCCACTTGTTGCAACCTTTAAGACTTCTGCCTCCAAGTTTGTGATTCCTAAATAGAAACAGATTATCAGTGAATATTTTCTCATTTGAATATTTTGATTAAACTCTTAAAGAATTACTGAAGAGAACTAATAATTGAATTAGGAATTTTTGCCTCAATCCATGCATTAGCCCATTGTTTTGTAGCATAAACAATAACTAAATTATATTTAGACGATACCCAAGTTCTTTGACCTCCAAAACCAAGAAAGACTAACATTTCTTCGTCTAAATATAATGGCGGATTTTCATTTTTATCATATGCTCCAACATTATTGCTCTTTGAGGGAATATAACTACTACCTAGCCATACCTGAAGACCATAAAAATCCTTATTAACTGAAGGAGTAATCATTTGATTAATCCAACTTGCAGGCACAATCTCTTTACCATTATATAAACCTCTTTCAATAAATAAGTATCCTAATTTAGCCCAATCATATGGCCTTGACAAAATGCAACAAGATTTCATTACAGAACCATTTTCACGATCAAGATACATTTTTGCATCTCCTAGTTCTAAAGGCTTCCATAATCTTGTTGAAAGATAATCTGCATAGCGTTTCCCCGTTGCTCTTTCTATTACAATACCTAACAAATTTGTCTCTTCGTTGTTATATTCATAATTCGTTCCTGGAGGATCATTCTGTTTAAGACTAAGAGTCATTTCGTCGAAGCTTGTTCCAAAATGATGTCTAACCGCCTTATTAAAAATACTTAAATCGTATGAACTACTCATTTGTTCTAAACCAGCAGACATTTGTAATGCCTGACGAATCGTTATTTTACCCCTTTCATCACCTCTCCATTCTTCTATATATTTACCAATATTATCATCCACAGAATCAATATAACCTTCGCTAATTGCTATCCCAACAAGAATACCTAGAACACTTTTGGACATTGATTGGGGGTTAAAAAGAACAGAACGATCTGCATCATCCCAGTATTTTTCAAGTTGGATGATACCATTATGAACAATTATTAAAGCAAGCGATGATTGCGACTCTGCATATGAAGAAACTTCTTCAAGAGCAGATTTAGAGATCGAAAACTTATCATTTGATACCACTAGAAGATTATCATTTTTTGAGCCATTAATAACTTCAGTTGGGTCAAACCATGAAATTGGATTTGTAAGAGGGTCTCCATTATAACTAAAATATCGAATTAAAAAATCCCTTTCCGAGAATGCATATACAATTGTAATGATACAGATTCCAGAAGTTAACCATGAAATAAACCTCAAAAAACTCTTCATAATTATCCTCCGATCATATTTAATAAATTAATTATATTAGTGTTTTGATAGCCGTCTAAAAAGGTAAAATTGTTATAAATAAAATATGCTATGAATTTTAGCATAAAAGTATTTACCCATTATCTATAAATTAACTATTCTTTAGAAAACTTGCTTATGAGTCCATTATAAATTTCAGTCTTATCTTCCCAGGTATCTAAATTCTGATTTTTTATTATTCTGTAAACTCGGTCTAATATTTCCTGTCTTGAAATATCTCTTTTTGCCTCAATATCATCAGTAAGGATAAAATTTTCTATATTTTCTGGAGTAGCAACTTTTCCCTCAGCCGCAAGGCGCTCATGAGTATCAATGCGATCTTTTAGAACTGAGAACTCTCCAACAAGAGCAGTAATCATTGCTAACAATTTATCTGAAGCAGGATCATTTAAAAAATAAGGCCTTTTCCCCTTTGCAATAATCTGCCTCTTTTTTTGTTCATTACTAGTCATTTTTCACCTCATTAAACTATACAATAAAAATATTTATTAAAACTAGCATTAATCTAATTAGTATCTATAATATTATAAACTTTTCTTCATTTATATCTATTAAAAGAGGTTTTGATGAAAAATAACTCTTCTCATACTATGTTTCCTGAAGCAAATCACGATGAACAAGCTGCTCAAAGTTTTATAAAATCATTGAGAATTTTTAGTATGCAAAATTTTCATCAAGGAAANCGAAAGCTTTTAGATAATAAGATTCTTAGTGATAATGATAAAAATTTTGTTCCCACAAGAAAAGAGATGAGAGAGGCATTATCAGTTGAACCACACAATCAATGGTGGAGTTCTATGATGAGAACTACACAGGAGATGCTATACGATACAGTTGGCCCTAGCGTTGAAAGGCAATTAGATAATCTAATAGAGAAATCAGAGTCATTAAAGAATAAGCTTGGCTCATTAAAACTTGATAAAGAAGTTCTAATCCCAACTTACTTAAATGCAGTTGATATGCATTGTAAACCGGGAAGCTATCAACAAGAAATAAGAGAAAATGATATCTTTGCAGGCGCAGAATTTGATAGAACTTACAGATTGTATTCTATGGGTGCCCTTGGTAAGGACCTTGATGGATTAGGAAGAACACTTATAAACTGGCTAAAAGAAAACTATGCTTCCTTTACGCCTAAAAACATTCTAGATATAGGTTGTACAGTTGGTCACTCAACTTTACCTTACTGCGAATTTGATAATGCTACAGTTCACGCTATAGATGTTGCGGCACCATGTTTGAGGTATGGCCATGCAAGAGCTGTTGCGATGAAAAAACAAGTTCACTTCTCTCAACAAAATGCAGAAAAAACAAATTTCTCAGATAATACCTTTGACCTTATTGTATCACATGCAATGCTTCATGAAACTTCCCATAAGGCAATAAGAAATATCTTTAAAGAATGCTATAGAATTTTAAAAAGTGGTGGCCTAATGATACATGTCGATGGTATTCATACAAACAAACCTCATGAAAAATATTATTCTGATTGGATGTCAGTCTACAATAATGAGCCATATTTAGGGACAATTCAAGATGAGAATTTTATTGAAATATGCTCTCTAGCTGGTTTTCATAATGATAAAATTAAAATTGATGAAAAAGATTCTGAGTTACTTTCTCTTGCCGTTATATGTGCAGAAAAATAATTTTATCTAAAGTATCTTTTATACTTTTTTTTTTAATACTCTCCGCACATCAAAAGGTCTATGCTGAAATAATAAATTTTGTTTCTTTAGTGCCCGGTGAAGGACAGCTAAGAGATAAATTTATTGCTACAAAAAAAAATATTGAGGAAAATTGGTCTGAAAATATTGAGGTTAATCTTCTGATTGATGGTCAAGTAGGCACTGAAGAAAGTATGGTTTCAACTGTTAGGAGAGGAAGGGCACAATTATCTCTGCTTACGGTAGCCGGAACGTCTGTAGCAATACCTGAAATGGGACTCCTTATGGCCCCTTTTCTCTTTGACTCTTTTGAAGAAGCTGACTTTGTAATGGATAATTTTCTAAAAAATAAGATTATTAAATTATTTGATTTAAAAGGACTTCATTTTATCCAATGGATATGTTCAGGGTGGTTTAATATATTTTCTGTTAGCCCAATAAAAATACCTGAAGATATAGAAAATGTTAGGATGCGAGCATCAGGCGGTCCTGCATCAAGAGTTTTTTTGCAAGAATTAAATTCTGATGTAAATCAATTGCCATTCTCTGACCTTGTTCCAAGTCTGCAAACTGGACTTGTAAAAGGCGGGGTCACAAACACTCCAATGTACAGAACTGTAGGCCTATATGAA
>NZGX01000053.1 GCA_002691085.1 Rhodospirillaceae bacterium
TACGTCAGAATATGACCCAATGGTTCGAAGCAAGCCAACCCAAAAATTTCATCTGCATACAATGGCTGAGGGAGGACTAGACGCAGTTTTTCTGGTTGTATATGCACAACAAAGAAAGAGAGAATTGGTAAACTATTCTAAAAGTATTTCCGAATCATTTTTAAGATTCCATGCAATTCATAAACTCACAAAGCAACTTCATCCTGATAAAATAGGACTAGCATTATCATCTAATGATATAATCAGACTAAATAACGAGAATAAAAAAATAGCCTTGATAGGTATAGAAAATGGTTTTCCTATCGGTAAAAACCTTACTCTTCTGGAAACCTTTTATGATTATGGAGCAAGGTATTTTGGCTTTCTTCATGATGGTCATAATGATTTGGGAGACTCTGCAAGACCACAGGAAAGGTTAAATGACCCTAAGGAAGAACACAAAGGCCTATCAGAATTAGGAAAAAAAGCGGTTAAGAAACTAAACCAGCTTGGGATAATTTTAGACATCTCGCACTCCTCAGAACAAACCTCTATCGATATTTTAAATTTATCAAAAGCACCAGTTATTGCATCTCATTCAGGAGTTGACGGAATATTAGATCATCCGCGCAACATGAGTGATAAGGAATTATTTGCTCTCAAGGAAAATAATGGCGTAATACAAATTGTTGCTTTTGGTTCTTATCTTTCAGAACCAACAGAGACTCGAGTTAGAGCAATAAATAATTTAAAAAAATCTCTTGGGTATAAAGATTCAGAGAATGTTTCAAATTTTACACAAAAAGATATCAAAGCATTTTATCAAGAATTAGAAAATATAAATAATAGATTTCCATCAGCAAGTGTTTCTGATCTTGTAAATCATATTGATTATGTCGTTAAAACAATTGGGATTAACCATGTTGGAATTTCCTCAGACTTTAACGGTGGAGGAGGAATTAAAGGATGGAACGATCCATCTGAAACACCAAATATAACCGTCGAGCTTTTCAAAAGAGGGTATAGTAAAAATGAAATAAAAAAAATATGGGGAGGTAACTTTCTTCGAGTATTTAGAGATGTTGAGAAATATTCAGAAAAATGGAAGAAAACAAATGAAGGCTAGGCTAATAAATTACCTATTTTTATTTTTGTTATCATCTTGCTCAAGTGCTAAAATTGTTACGACAGAACCTTTGATTAAACCAGAATTAAAGGATAATTTTTTTTTTACAAGAGATGGTATAAGTTTGCCATTTTACTCGTGGGGGGAAAAAGAGAACCCAGACAAAATCATTATTGCTGCCCATAGCTTTAGAGACTTCAGTCTTGCTTATAAACCTATTGGGCAATTTTTAGCAAAAAAGAATATTAGTTTATGGACCTATGACCAACGTGGATTTGGTGATTCACCTTCATTGGGGAAGTGGTCTGGTAAAGAAAATATGATACATGATTTTATTGACTTTTCTAAAGCTGTGATAGCAACCTCAAAAAAAGATATACCTATTATATTAATGGGAGAGAGCATGGGAGCTGCTGTAATACTTGCAGCATTATCACTAGATTGGAATATAAAAAAGCCAGAATTAATTATTCTCTCTGGACCAGGTGTAAGAGAAAATAACCCAAGAAGATATTTATTAAATTTTGGTTTATTAATTGCCAATCAAATCAAATCAGAGAATGAAGTTGTTCTTGAAGAAGCCTATGATAATTCTTTATATGAATATCATGCAAAAAGGTGGTACAAAGATAAGCGAGTTTTTAATAAAATCCGTCTAGATACTTATTATGGACTAATCAAATTAAGCGATTTTGCATCAAATAATACAAAAGACTATGGGATACCGTCACTAATCTTATATGGTACAGATGATTCTCAAATACATAAAAATTCTATATGTGCTCTAGTAAAAAGACTTGGGGATAAAGCTGTTTTAAGAGTTTTTAAAGATAGACCCCATCTTATTTTACAAATGAAGGATCAAAACACTGTCTACAATTTATTAAATAAATGGATAGAAAACCCTGTAAANTCTAGTAAATCGGACTTTATAAACTTTTGTAAATAAATTTTACGAGATACTATCTAATTTAGTACGTCTATCTTATCATAAGCTACGAAACCATAAAATTGATAATAACCTGTTACATTTTTTGATAATCCTGTGAATTCAGGAGATTCAAAAAGGAAAATTGCTGGAGCAGAATCTCTTGTAAGTTTCATAAGTTTTTTTCTAAGTAGAAGTCCCTTCTCCCCGTCCCACTCAATCAAAGCCTGATCAATTAAAGGTTGTAGCTTCCTATCACAATGCCATGGTGCTGAACGATTACATGAATGAGTTTGTAAAGCTCTTAAAGCATCAAAAGTAGGCCATGCTGGCCAAACTAATGAATGGGCGTCAGCACCAGCATGGTCTGGGTCTCTTAAAACAGCTCTAAGATAGGCTGCTGCAGGCATTTGCTTAATAATCATTTTGACCCCTACCTTTGATAGGTCAGATGCAATTTGTTGGAAAATAAGTGAATTTGAGCCTGATCCAGTTTGGGTAATAAATTGAAAGGTAAAACCACTTTCATAACCAGCATCTTTTAGTAAACTTTTAGCAAGATCTGGATCGAAGGGGTATGGTTCAAGGTCTTCGTTATATCCATATGCGTTATGAGAGATCCCTTGGCTTGCAGGTTTAGTTAAACCTCCTAGTAAAGCATCAATTATGGCCTGTTTATTTACAGCATAGTTTAGGGCTTGCCTAACTTTATAATTTCCTATTGGCCCATCTTTTATAGTTACGAATGAAATTGCAGCCACAGAAGCATCTAACCAAGTTTCCATAACTCCGCCGCTAGACTCTACAGTAAGAATATCGTCAGGCCCTAGACCTGTTGCAACGTCTGCTCTATCTGACATCAAGGCTTGAAGTCGTCCTGATGGGTTAGATAAAGCTATTATTTCAAGCTTATCTACTTTTGGAGGCCTCCAAGATGTTATATTTGCATCCATCTCAATAATAGAAGATCCCCATTNCTTAAGCTTAAAGGGTCCAGTACCAATTGGATTTTCTGAATACTTTTGTCGCCCCTGTTCCTTAAANAGAGTGGGCTCAACCAATAGAAGAGAACCAGCATATCTTGGCATTTCAGGAACTGGTATTTTTGTTATAATATCAACAGTAAGATCATCAACAATTCTAGCAGTTTCCAGAAACGGTATCTCAGTTCTTACTCCATCCCTTAGAGACTCGTCACTTGATAACCAATCCACTGTAGCCTTTAATGACTCCGAGGTTAATTTGGTTCCATTTGAGAAAAAAACATTATCTCTTAGAGTAAAACGCCATGTTTTAGTATCAATATTTTCCCATTGTAATGCTAATCTCGGAAAAATATTACCTTCCTTATCAAATTGAATTAAACCATCAAATATAGCACTATTGGTAAAAGATGTTGGTCTAGCAGTTGAACCAAAGGGATGTCCCAAATATGGTGGGAGAGAATCAACTGCAATACGCAAGATTTTCTCAGCTTGTNCCATATTTGAAGCCAAACCAATTGAAAGAATTAAAAAAAACATTCTAAGTTTTGTACATAAATTAAACATATATGTATTTCCAATAATTGATTGTGCACATAAAATTATAGGTCTACTTTTTACCAGAATAAATCGATAAAGTATTTATAATATCCTTACTTAATTTCCAATCTGGAAACATAATCATCATATCTTTTAACCAAGTAGGAGAGAAATTTTTTCCTTTTTCTAACCAAATTTTAAAATAGTATCCAAAAAATTCAGTATCTCCATAAATTAATTTCCAAATAGATTTAGAAAAATCATAAAATTCTCCGTAAGGATNTTTATTTTTATAAGGGTTTAGAATTGATTTTACCTCTTTACCAGTAAAATATTCATATATCTCAGCAGTATTACATAAGACAATAATAGGTAGGTTTTCATCCTTAAGTGATACAAGGTGACCACTNTTTTGTAGCTGTTTTTCCTCCCATTCTATTAATCTCCCAAAATCTTGGATTAACTGCCTAATAGTTTGTCCATAGTTTCTCTCAAAAAGTGAAAAATATTTAAGTTTGATTTCGGACCAAATACTTTTAGTTAATGTAATTTTTTCTAATTCAGAAATCAGAGTGTATGCTTTTTTAATCTCTTTAATTGTTTCCTGATAATTATTAGTATTTTTATTACTCAATTTTTCATGGTGACTCATGTTGTATATAGAATTTTTTTTATCCTTAATAAATTCTCTACATATAAAATTTATATGTGCAGTATTCCCTTGTTTATTCCTAAAGCCTTCTACTCGATAAGACAATTTTTCTATAATTGAAGATACTTCTATAGGGTTTAGGCTCATATATTTACTCAAACACTTTGATCATTATTGCTACTATATCCTATATACTCTAATCTTAAGTAGATTTATTAATTTAATGAGTTTTTTTATGGAAAATAAAGACTTTGATTATATTGTTGTTGGAGCTGGCTCCTCAGGTTGCGTAATCGCAAATAGGCTCTCAAAGGATCCTTCTAATAGTGTATTGCTAATTGAAGCTGGAGGCGATGATTGGAATCCAATGATTCACATACCAATTATGTGTGGTGTATTGTATCCTAAAAAAATAAATAACTGGTTTTATAAAAGTCAACCTGACCCAAATTTGAAAAATCGCCAGATATATCTGCCTCGAGGAAAAGTACTTGGAGGTTCATCAGCAATTAACGGTATGGTCTATATCAGGGGTCATCAAAATGATTATGATTTATGGAGACAATCAGGATGTGAAGGATGGGCATTTAAGGATGTGCTTCCTTACTTCATCAAAAGCGAGAACCATTCTTCAAGAAAAGATAATTTTCATGGTGAAAATGGTCCAGTAGGTGTTAGAACTGGAGACACTGAAAATGAATTGTTTGATGCATTTATTAATGCAGGAAACTCTGCTGGATATCCTATTTGTGATGACTTTAACGGAGAGAACCAAGAAGGCTTCGGGAGATATGATTTCACGATTAAAAAAGGAAGAAGACAATCAACATCTGTTGCTTATCTTAAGGGAATAAAAAATAGAAAAAATTTAAAAGTATTAAAACATGCCCATGCGAAAAAAATTATCTTCTCAAATAACAAGGCTGAAGGATTAGTTTATAAGAGATTTGGTTCTGATAGAAAGGTCTTTGCAAATAAAGAAATTATCCTCTCTCTTGGAACATTTAATTCTCCAGCTTTACTTCAAGTATCTGGTATTGGTGATGAAAAAGATCTAAATGAACTTGGCATAGAAGTAATCCATAACTTGCCTGGTGTTGGAAAAAACCTACAAGATCATGTTGCTGTTTATGTTCAGCATTTCTGTAAAAAACCAATTACCATTAAAAGTATGTTTCGTCCTGATGTAGCTAGTAAAGCTTTTTTAGAAGCTGTATTTTTTGGTACAGGCCCTGTCGCCGCCTTTCCGTTAGAGGCAGGGGGTTTTGTTAGAACTAGACCTGAGTTAGACATGCCAGATATACAATTTCATTTTTGCCCAGGTCTTGGTCCAGATATGCCTGGTTCAGATAAACATGGTTTCTTTTCTAATATTTGCCAACTAAGGCCTAATAGTCGTGGATGGGTAACTGCAAGCTCACAATCTAATGAATTACCTCCAAAAATTAATACAAATTTTTTATCACATGAAGATGATCTTAGAACTCTGAGAGATGGTGTAAATATACTCCGAAAAGTATTTTCCCAACCTGCATTTGATGACTTAAAAAGTGATGAAGTGAGCCCTGGAAAAGAGATTGAATCTGAGGAAGGTTTAAATAATTGGATCAAGGAAACTGCTGAAACAATCTACCATCCTGTCGGGACCTGCAAAATGGGAATTGATAGTATGTCTGTAGTAGACCCAAAATTAAAAGTGATTGGAACAGAAAATTTAAGAGTTGCTGACGCTTCCATTATGCCCACCCTTGTTGGTGGAAATACAAATGCCCCTGCAATGATGATAGGAGAAAAAGCTTCTAATCTAATTCTAGAAGAAAATTAATTCATTCTAAAATCATTCTTGCACCCTTTTCAGCAATCATCATTGTAGGAATACTTGTATTCCCGCTAGTAATCTTTGGCATGATTGAAGCGTCAATTACTCTAAGTTTTTGTATTCCATTTAACTTTAATTCATTATTAACAACTGCCTTATTATCATTTCCCATCCTACAAGTTCCTACTGGATGAAAAATAGTGTCAGCTGTCTCTGATATCCAATCATCTATCTCATTATCATCTTCAACTTCTTTACCAGGTGATAACTCTAATTTCCTATATTCATCTAGGGGTGCCTGTAATGATATTTTTCTAATTAACTTGAACGCCTCCCTTAAACATTTTTTATCATTTTCAGAAGAAAAATATTTTGGATCAATTATTGGTTTATCAAATGGATTAGATGATTTTACTGAAATGCTTCCTTTGCTTTCCGGCCTTAACTGATAAGCATTTGTCAAAAAACCATGCTGCATTTGGCCGGACTGAGATGTTGATAAAGAAAGTCCAGGAACAAAAGTTACATGCACATCAGGTCTTTCCAAATTACTGGCTGTTTTCAGAAAGCCACCAACCTCAAGTGGAACTTTTGAAGCAGGTCCCGTCCCAAATAAAAGAGCTCTCATAAAGGAAATAATTGCTCTATCGGGCCTCATNTCTCCAAAAAGTGTTACTGGTTTCCTACAACTATATTTTAAATATATTCCTATATGATCCTGTAAATTTTTCCCTACCTCTGGTAAGTCTTTTTTAACCTTAATCCCCAATTTATTAAGTTTTGTCGAGTCTCCTATTCCTGAGAGCTGAAGAATTTTTGGGGAATTAATTGTACCACTAGACAGAATCACTTCTTGGCTTGCATAAAAAGATGTATCACCCTCCCTTAGCTTTACTTCAACTCCCTTACAGCAATTTCCATCAATAATTAACTTTTTGACATGAGCGTGTGTAATTATTTCTAAATTTTCTCTTGATTTTATTGGTTCTAAAAACGCCTTAGCTGCTGAAACCCTATGACCACCCTTTATATTAAAGTCGTAAGCACCAATTCCTTCTTGAGTTTTACCATTAAAATCATCATTTATCTCAAAACCGCATAGTTTTGCTGAATCTATCCATCTCTCGTAAAGTTCATTTTTAGGCTTTGATTTTTCAGTAAAGAGTTCACCCTCATCCCCATGATAACCATCTCTAATAGAGTGGCTAAAATTTTGCTCAAAAGCCTTAAAGTACTGCAATAATTCTGAGTATGACCAACCCTCCAGACCAAGTTCTCCCCATGAATCGTAATCTCTTTTTTGACCCCGCATATACATCATGCCATTAATAGCAGTTGAGCCTCCAAGGACTTTTCCTCTAGGCCAAACAATTGATCTGGAACTTAAACCTAATTGTGGAATTGTTTGTAACTTCCAATTAAGTGACGGTAAATAATACAAAAATCCTGCATAAAGAGGTATTTTTATTAGTGGGTTCCAGTCTTTACCTCCAGCTTCCAACAAAACAACTTTATGCTTCTTACTTGCAGATAGCCTATTAGCCAAAAGACAACCAGCCGCACCAGCACCAATAACAATATAATCTGCATTTTGTTTCACATCTTTTCCTTACCTTGAATAAATTCTTTTAATCTGATCACAGCGAACTTCTCTATTACCAAAATAATTCTCGAGTGTTTGTAGTTTCTTAGAACAACTTTCAACAGACTGTGGACAACGTGATGCTAGATAACAACCCAATGGGAGATCAACTGGACTAGGTATCTCACCTGACAAATTAAAAATCTTTGGATTATCTATCCTTCTCTGATTTGGATCCAATCCCAGCTCTGAGTCAACTAGAGCACAAGTATAAGGGTGTAAAGGCTTATTAAATATATCCTTTGTTGACCCAAATTCGACAACTTGCCCAAGATACATTACTGCCACTTTATCGCATATGCTTATAACTGATCTTAGGTCATGTGAAATAAATAAATAAGATACTCCGTAATCCTCTCTTATTTTCTTTAATAAAGTAAGAATCTTTTCCCTATCACTTGGTGCAACTAGCGATGTAGGTTCATCAAGAACAATAAACTCGGGAGACGCAAGGATCGCCCTAGCTATTGCAAGCCTTTGTAACATTCCTGGACTGATATTCCTTGGATAATTAAATAAAATATGTTCATCAATATCAAAATCTTTTATTATCTTTTTTATTGTATTATGTTTTCTCTTAGTATTTGATAATGGATTGTTAAACGATTCCATTAATGACTGTATAATCTTCCACCTTGGGTCAAAACTATCATGAGGATCTTGTTGAACGATTTGTATTCGTTTTCTTAATTTTCTTAATTCTTTTAATGAGACTTTCTCTAAATCAATTCCATCAAAAATTAAATTACCATCGTCAGGATTTAATAATTTAAGTATACATTTTCCAACTGTGGACTTTCCTGAACCAGACTCACCTACAAGACCAACAATCTCATTCTTCCTTATTGAAAGTGAAAAATTTTCGACTGCTTGTAGAGTCTTTTTTGAATCTTTAATAGAAAATGTTTTTCTTAAATTCTTAATATTATAAATAATCTTTTGAGTATCATTTTCTTTCTTAAATATTTTTCTAGCTGTTAGTTTATTATTTTTTAAACCATTAAAATAGGTTTTTACTTCTTCATTTTTTGTAATAGTACCCTTCTCCATTTCAACCACTGTATCACAGTAATTTGCAAGTATTCCTCTGTCTTGGGTACAAATAATAATTGTCACGCCTGTATTTTTTGATGTTTTCCAAATTGTATCTAAAAACTGAGCTTGTACAGTAACATCTAGCCCACTCGTTGGCTCATCCGCAATAATTATTGATGGTTTAGTTGATAATGCTAGTGCAATTAATACTCTCTGGGCCATTCCACCAGAAAGTTCATGAGCAAATGAATTAATCCGCCTTTTAGGATCATTAATTCCAACCAGTTTAAGCATTTCTTCTGGTCTAAAAGACTCATTAGAGTTAGCTCTTCCTATGTGCTTATTCCAAACACGTGAAATTTGGTAGCCAACTGTGTACATAGGATTCAGAGCAGCTCGAGGATTCTGAACTATTAAGGAAATTTCTTTTCCCCTTATTCTCTCTAATTCTTTTTCTTCTAAATTGATTAGGTTGGTATTATTAAGAAAAACAGAACCAGAACTAATCTTACAATTTCTGAAGGAAAAACCTAGTAGTGAGTATGCCAAGGCAGACTTTCCTGAACCACTACCACCAGTAATACCAATAATTTCCCCTTTATAAGCATTAAAGTTTATTGGGCCAATTATTTTCTCTCTCGTTCTCAGATTTAAAACTGAAAGATCTTTAACAGATAAAACTATTTCTGGCTTATCTATCATAGTTTTTCTCTATAAAATTTCCACAGACCGCAAATGCAAAAACTGTCAATGAAGTTGCTACTCCTGGAAAAACACTAGGCCACCAATCACCAAGAACAAGTTGGCCTGCTCCAGAGGCAATCATAGAACCCCATTCAGGCGTTGGGGGCCTAACCCCTGCACCAACAAAACTTAATCCCGCAGTGAGTAAAATAGCAAAACCAATTGTTATTGAAAATTGAACAAGTGATGGGCCAAGTGCATTTGGAAGAATATGCCTTATAGCAATATAAAACTCGGTTTTCCCCGAAACCCTTGAAGCATAAATAAAACCTCTATTTACCAATGACAAAACTTCTGTTCTTGTTAACCTTAAATAGATAGGAGTATACAGAAGCGACATAGCCAAAATAATATTTACCCATGTACGCCCTGCAAGTGCAACAAGAATCATTGCTGTGATAAAAACAGGGAAAGATTGAAGAAGGTCAAATAACCTTAGTAATGCTTCAGTGAGAATATTTCTAAAGTAACCAAGTATTACACCAAGAAATACACCTAAACTTGCACTAATAATATTTGCACTAAAGGCTATTATAAGATCTGTCCTTACTGCTGCTATTGTCCTGCTGAAAACATCAAGTCCTGATGAGTCGGTCCCAAACCAATGTGGGGAGGGAAGGTCGTTTACAAAAACATCCCATAACAAAGATGGCCAGCTTGAAAAAGGAGGAGGCCCCTTCGAAACTGTATTTGTCACCATCGTAGGGTCGTATGGAACTATAAATTCTCCGAAGATTGCCAAAAATATAACTGCTCCGGTTATTATAAATCCAAAAATATCCAGCAAACTAATTTTAATTTTTTTATCGCTCATAACTTAATTCTTGGGTCTACCAATGCGTGTAAAATATCTACAATTAAAAAAATTAGTAAGGTAATTGAAGAGATAGTAAGGACAACTCCCTGAATAGCAGGATAATCAAATGCTAAAATAGAGTTTATGGAATATTGTCCGATCCCACTTATAGAGAATATTCTTTCAATTAGAACAGCTCCTCCAATCATATAACCAAAAAGTATACCTATTAATGTTATTGTTGGAGAGATTGAAACTCTTAAAGCATCTCTAGCAACCCTCATGCTTGAAATTCCTGATGCTCTAGCATAAAGAATATAGTCTGCTTGTAATGCTTGAATTAGATTTTCTCGAACCATTTTAATAATTGGTCCGCTTAAAACAAATGCTAATGTTAAAACAGGTAAGGTTAAGTACCACAATGCTTCTAATAATATATCAAAACGACCAGCTAAAATTGCATCAATTGTTATAGCACCTGTAATTACTATTGGCGCCTCTGTGAGCGGAGATAATCTTCCTAAAGGACCAGGAGCTATACCAAAATAAACAAAAAATATGAATATAAAAAGTATTCCCCAACTAAACTCAGGTTGTGAGCCTGCAAAAAGGCTATAAACCATTGTACCCTTATCAGCGATACCACCAGGATTAGCCGCGCCCCATAACCCAACAGGTATACTGATACCTGCAGCAAAAATGAAAGCTAGAGTAATTAGTTCAAGTGTCACAGGTAAAAACTTTTTAATTTCTTGTGTTACCTCCTCTCCTGAAACCCAGGATTTTCCTAAATCACCACTTATAAGGCCAAGACTATTTTTATCCCCCAAAAGAAAACCTTGAAACTGCTTACCAATAGACCTGTCTAAACCTAGAGACATCTCTGCCTGTAAATAAGCCTCTTTACTAGCATTCATTCCAACAAATCTAGAAACAGGGTCTGCAGGAAGTAGCCTTATTAGAAAGAATACTGCAATTACAAGAAAGGTTATTTGAAAAAGCGCAAGTAATAGTCTCTTAATTAAAAATTTCCACATCACTTACTATCCATACTCAAATCAAAAAAACGAATACCGTTATCAGGATACCAAACAAAACCATTAATATTTTCTTTTGCCCCCCAGCGAGTTTTGTATTCAGCTATAGGTAGCCATGCAATATCTTCTTCTAAGTATTGGTAAATTTCTGTGATTAGTTTAAACCTTTCCTCCTCATCTTCAGACACGCGTGCCTTAGCCCATAAGCCATCTACTTTCCTATTACTGTAATTGACCATATTATTTACACCCCCTGCGTCAGCTGAAGCAAAAAAAAGCTGAACAGCATAACCTGCATCTACAACTATAGGTTTTTCTTCACTATTTATAGCAAACGGTAAATCTCTCTTAACAAGCTGTCGGTCACCGTACTGAGTTAAGGGAATTGGGTCGAGTTCAACTGGAAATCCTGCTTTTCTCATCTCTGTTCTTATCGCCGTTGCAATTGGGGCGAGAATATCTTCTTTCTCTGAAACATAGGAAAGTTTAAATGAATCTTTATAAACCAAAAGGTCTTCGGGAGAAAAGTATCCTTCAGAATTAAGTATCTCTTTTGCTTTATCTATACCATTCCATTTAAGATCAAATTTAGATTCTGCACCAGGATATCTAGAGGGGACTAAACTTCTCCATATTGATGCTTGATTGAAATATCCATTTTTTATTATCCACTTATATGGAATTGTTGCGGCAACTGCACGTCTGATATTAAGGTTATTAAAGGGTGGAGTTTTAAAATTCATATGAAGAAATAGATTTTGGTTGCCAGTAATACCAACAACTTTTATCCCATTAAATTCGCTTAACTTATTAAACTCCCTAGGGGTAAGACCATAAGCAATGTCAGCCTGATGCATTCGCATTATAATAAATCTATTTGAAGATTGAGGTATCCTTTTAAAAATTACTCTTTTAATCCTCGGTTCTCCACGATAATAGTTTTTATTTGCTTTTATAATAAACTCATTACCTTTAGACCAACTTTCAAGACAGTAAGGGCCAAAACCGGGTAAAGATATATTATTTATATAATTATGACTCCATGGGTCTTCTTCTGATGAGTTTTTTTTTGCCTCTATGCTATCAAATACTCTTATTCCAAATGTTGAAAGAGCAGGTAAAAAGAGCTTGTTTGGAGCAGATTGCTTGATCTCTACAGTATACCTATCAATTTTTTTTACTTCATCTCCCAATTTCCGAGCACCAGGATTAGACAGAACCTCGTTATCGAATCCTTTGATTGATGCAACACTTGAAAGAAACCACCCAATTGGTGCCGCTCCTGTAACTGATTTAGCACGTGCAAATGTATATATTATATCATCTGCTGTTAATTCATTACCTGCACAGCTAATAACATTCTCTCGTAATTTAAAAGTCCAAGTTAGATTCTTTTTATCAAAGAACCATTCTTTAGCCAGTCTTCCTTCAAATTTTTCAAAATTTAGAGACCTTACCTCACCAATATTATCTGTATCAATAGCATAATCTATCAGCGCATCTTGTAAATTAACAATACCTATTTGACTCTCTGGGATTGATGCAGCAGGTCCATCATTATTTAGACCTACTGGAACATCTTGTGTTAGATAAATTATTGAATCTTTTGTATTGGTATCTTGTTGCACGCTACAAGAGGACAAGAAAGAAAAGATTAAGAACATGAGAAGTTGGTAAATCTGTGTATTAATTTTTCTCATTTTAAACTTACCTTAATAATTCTAGAGACTTAAGAGAATTACAATAAAAAAATTATAACTAAAACTGCCTATCAGGAATATCTTTAAATAAATTTTCTTCTATTTTTTCTGGACTTGGGTATGCAATTTTTGAATGAGTTATTCCGAAATCTAGGAACATCTCACAAGTTTTAAATGCAATTATTCCTGGGTTTAGGACAGGGACTTTCAAGTTCTCTTTTAAAAAATTATAACTTTGATGCATAGTTGTTGAACCAATAATTATTACATCTGCTCCATCTTGGTCTATGGCCTGAATGCTTTGATCAAGCAATTTTTTAAAAACAAAATCTTCTTTACCAGATAATAGCTCTTTTGCATCTGGACGTACATTAATTGATCTTATTGAAGCACACCTATTAACTATTCCTTCTTCTTGTAATATTCTCTCATACATATAATTCCATTTATTCCACATAGTTATAACACTAAATTTTTTGCCAAGCATACATGCTGTTAAGAAAGATGTATGACCTGGCCCAAAAACAGGTATATTTAATCTGGAACGCAAACCTTTTAATCCACTATCAGACATCGAGTTTACGCATACAGCACTATACCCCTCTGCTTCAGCATTTTCTCCAGATGAAATAACAAAAATATCAGATAAAGCTGATTCATAATAACTATCTAAAATATCAGCTCCATTTTTCGTTGCTACCCATTCATAATCAATATCTCTACGTTTTAGAGTTTTCGGAAACTGTGATTTGAAGCCCTCAATTGCATCTTTAGGCATAGGCACAGGAAGAATAACTTTAATTTTTTTTTGCACGCTTTTATCCAAATTTTAAAACAAGCAGCATATAAATAACTTACGGTCTATTTTATTTTTTCAAACTTTGCTGCCTCTTCTGAACCACTGGTTGCTGACCCTTCACTATACGAATGCTTTCCTGTTCCGGCTAAAGCACCCCCATCAACAATTAAATATTCGTCACGGATTGGCCTATTATCGAGATAACACTCTAAAATCTCTCTCACTCCTGCAGCATAACGAGCTTGAGCTGAAAGAGAAGTTCCCGAAGTATGTGGTGTCATTGCATGATTTGGCATTGAACGCCATGGGTGATCTTGAGGTGGTGGCTGAGGAAACCATACATCTCCTGCGTAACCTGCAAGCTGTCCGGTTTCTAGAGCATTTGCAATTGCATCTTTATCACATATTTTTCCACGGGCTGTATTAACAATATATGAACCTCTCTTCATCAAGCTTATCATTTTTTCGTCAAATAAATGTTCAGTTTCAGGATGTAAGGGGCAGTTTATAGTTACAACATCACACACCCTGACCATTGACTCTACACTATCATGAAAGGTTAAATTTAATTCTTTCTCCACATTTTCAGGTAATCTATGCCTGTCAAAATAATGCAAAGAAACATCAAAGGGGTGCAATCTTCTTAAAACGGCAAGACCAATTCTTCCAGAAGCAACTGATCCGACTTGCATACCCTCTAAATCGTAAGAACGTGAAATACAATCTGCAATATTCCATCCCCCTTTAACAACCCAATTATACATAGGAATATAATTTCTAACGAGACTTAATATCATCATTACAACATGTTCCGATACACTTATACTGTTACAAAAAGTAACCTCTGCAACTGTAATTTTATTATCTATAGCAGATTGGAGATCAACATGGTCTGAACCTATACCAGCTGTAATAGCTAATTTAAGTTTGGGAGATTTTGCAACTCTCTCTGAAGTAAGATATGCCGGAAAGAAAGGTTGGGAAATAACAACATCAGCGTCAACTATCTCCTTATCAAGAACTGAGTTATCTCCATCCTTACTTGATGTTACTATAAAACTATGACCTCTTTCCTCTAAAAACTTTCTTAACCCCAGCTCCCCAGATACAGACCCCAAAAGCTGGCCAGGTGTAAAATCAATATTTTTAGGTGATGGCATTTTTTGTCCATCAGGATACTTTTCAAGCTTTGGAATACTATCTCTAGCGTATGATTTTGGGTAACCTTCCACTGGATCGTCATACAAAACACAAACAACTTTTAATTTTTCTTTCGACATTTAATACCCCCTCTTAAAATAAAATAATTTAGAGAATACTATCTTAGTGAACGCATATCGTCTAGGTTCCAAATCTGAAAGATTTAAGTATTAACTAATAATCTTTTGTTTTTCTAATTCTATCCGTGAGAAAAAAAGGTAAATATGTTAATATTATTATGAAAAGACCCAGTAGAAACATGCCAAGTATATGATAAGGCGGATCTGGAAAAAGATTTATTACAGTTGTGCTATTTGGTTTATTTGCTAAATACCAAAAATTGGCCTCACTTCCCAAGATTGGGTTTATAAAATATATAATAAACATTACAAAAATACTTACTGCAATCACCATTAACATATCATTAAAGAATGGCCTCATATTGAGTGCAATTAAAGAATAAAAAACAGCTAATAAGATAAGACCATGAGCACAATAAAATAAGAAATATTCTAAATGAGGGAAGCCATACTTTACAGTTGGAGTAACCAAAGCCATACCACCACCACCTATTGACCAAAAAAAAGCACAGTTAAAAAATATTTTTCTTCTTGTAAAAAGAAAATAAGCTATCGCAAGTGCCGACATATCACACATATGTAGAGGTATAGCCTCTTGCCAAGAGTATTCAAATAACGAGGTGGTATAAATTCCTGATATTTCATGTGCAATGAGCAAAGAGGCAATAACATAACCCATTCTTTTCTTAACTAACTCACCTTTATTCTTAAAGAA
>NZGX01000054.1 GCA_002691085.1 Rhodospirillaceae bacterium
AATTTCTTTCGATGGAAAAGTAAATAAATTATTTGTCACGTATTTGGCTGTGGTTCTGGAGAGATATTAGAAGGATCAATTCCATCATTTCTACTTGTAGAGGGAACTGATCTTCTTCGACCAGATGAGCGAGTTGTCGGGTCATCATTTCGATCGATATCATCTCCTTTTAAAAGTGCATCAATATCCTTTCTCGATAATGTCTCATACTCAAGAAGACCTTTTGCAATTATTTCAAGATCATCTCTGTGATTAGTCAGTATTTTTTTTGCAGTCTTCTCTCCTTCCTCTACAAACCTTCTTACTTCTTTATCAATTAATTCTGCAGTTGCATCAGCCATGTTCTTTTGCTGTGCAACAGAATGGCCTAAAAAAACTTCCTCTTGATCAGAATTATATCTTAAGGGTCCTAATTTTTCAGAAAATCCATATTCTGTTACCATCCTTCTAGCTATATCTGTAGCTCGTTTCAAATCATCAGAAGCACCAGTAGTAACTTTATCATTACCAAAAACCATCTCCTCAGCGACCCTGCCTCCAAACAAACTTGCTATCATCGCCTTTAATTCTACTAGAGATTGACTATATTTATCTCTCTCAGGCAAAAACATTGTGACGCCTAAGGCTCTCCCTCTGGGTATAATAGTAACTTTATGAAGAGGCTCGTGGGCCTCAATATTTATCATTATTAAAGCATGCCCAGCTTCGTGGTATGCCGTAAGCTTCTTCTCATCCTCTGTCATTACCATTGAACGCCTCTCTGCGCCCATCATTACTTTATCTTTTGCCTCTTCAAATTCTTGCATGGTAACAACTCTTTTTGCTTTCCTAGCAGCTAAAAGGGCAGCTTCGTTTACCAAGTTAGCCAAATCTGCACCTGAAAAACCAGGAGTTCCTCTTGCAACAACCTTTAATTCTACATCATTAGAAAGTGGAGTGTTTTTAACATGAACTTTGAGGATTTTCTCTCTGCCAATTATGTCTGGATTTGGAACAACTACTTGCCTATCAAATCTTCCGGGTCTTAGTAACGCTGGATCAAGAACGTCAGGCCGGTTAGTAGCAGCGATAAGAATAACCCCTTCGTTAGCTTCAAAACCATCCATTTCAACTAACAATTGGTTCAGAGTTTGTTCTCTTTCATCATTACCACCACCAAGCCCAGCCCCTCTATGACGTCCAACAGCATCAATCTCATCGATAAAAATAATACAGGGTGCATTCTTTTTACCCTGTTCAAACATATCTCTGACACGACTAGCACCAACACCAACAAACATCTCAACAAAATCTGAGCCGGAAATAGTAAAAAAGGGAACATTAGCTTCACCAGCAATTGACCTGGCAAGAAGAGTCTTCCCGGTACCAGGAGGACCAACTAGTAAGACACCCTTTGGTATTTTACCACCTAGTCGTTGGAATTTTGCTGGATCACGGAGAAATTCTACAACCTCTTCTAACTCTTGCTTTGCCTCATCAATACCAGCCACATCTTCAAAAGTTACTTTACCCTGTTTTTCAGTTAGTAACTTGGCTCGTGATTTACCAAAACCAAGAGCTCTTCCACCACCCCCCTGCATCTGCCTCATAAAGAATATCCAAACTGCAATTAATAGAAGCATTGGAAACCAAGATATTAGGATACTCCAGAAGGTTGTCTCTCCATCTGTTTTGGGAAGGACCTTTATATCAACACCATTACTTCTCAATGAGGGAATAAGTGATGGATCATCAGGTACGAATGTATAAAAACCAGAACCATCCCTGGTTTTCCCCTTTATGCTATCTCCCTGTATAGTGATATCTTTTATTTGATTACTTTCTACAGAAGCCATAAACTCTGTAAATGATAATTCTTTGCTTCTAGAATTGATATTAGGTGCCTGTAGTAAATTAAATAAACCTACAATGAGAACCAGTATTATTATCCATAAAATAAGGTTTTTGTTGATATTCACTATTTTTCCTTTAAGCAAATTCTGATTACACGAACAAGTCTATTTCTATAAATAAGCTTCATAAATCCTAAAGCAAGTAGAAAATTATAAATTTTCTTTTGAAATAACGAGATATTCCCCTTGAACAATCAATTTACATCCGTGAAGTGTCCTGTCATACCATAAATTACCATTATCTGGAATATTAGCTTTTTTTAACATTAAGTATACTTTTTCTAGGCTAATAAATCTTGGTGGATTACTTTTGCCTGAAATTTTACTTAATATTTTTGATAAAGCCCTGATTCCAATCTCATCAGGATAATTTAAGAATTTCGATAAAGCAATTTTAGCTATAGTTTTGTTATCGTTATAAAATAAAAATTGATTAATTGCATCGGAAACAATGTTATCTATAGCTAACTTAGCTCTATTCATATGAGTTATTGTTTTATAAATCCTAGACTTAGTTAATCCCTCCTCTTCAAGTTCATGTAATAATTTTCTTATTCTAACCCTTGAAAACTTTGTATTTTGATTACTTCTGTCATCTACATAAGAAACATTGTAATATTTACAAGTGGCTACTAATCTCGACTTTGGAAAGCCTAATAAAGGTCTTATAATTCTAAGATTATTCATGCAGATATCATCACTCATACCTGATAAACCATTTATGCCAGACCCTCTTATTAACCTATAAATAAACGTTTCCAGCTGATCATCAGCATGATGACCCATGAATAAGTTTTCTATATTATTAACTTTACACCATTTGGTCATAAGCATAAGTCGCGCTTCCCTTGCTTCATTTTGATAGCTTTTACTCAAACTCTTATACTTAATTCCTTCGTGCCAAACTAGAATATGATTTTGTATACCCAATTGATTTAATTTTTCAGATACAAAGCTTGCTTCCTCAGAGGATTCATCTCTTATTTTGTGATCCACAATTAAGGCATATAAATTAATAGAATTCAATTTGGAGTATCTGCCTAGCAGTATAGACAACGCCATACTATCTGACCCGCCAGAAACAGCAATTGAGAAATTTGAATGATTTAAATTAAATTTGCGCATGGACGTATCAAACTCGCTGTCCATAATCGGGGCTTTTGACTTTTTGAGATTGTATTCTTGCAACATTAGATAATAATTTAGTTTTGAGCTAGCTACACTTTAAATTTCCGCGTTCAGATTGAGCACGCCGCTTAATCGTATCGTTTGCCGAAGGGTATTCAGTCGAGAGCTTTGAAAGAGATGCACACGCAATATCTTTTTTATCAAGTCTTGCTAGAGAGAGTCCTAACTTCAGCAAATTATCCGGGCCTTTAACACTAGATGGGTATTGTTCATAACCTGCTAAGAACTCCACTGCAGCCCTCTCATAATCTCTCCTTACATAAAAAGTTTCACCAATCCAATATTGTGCATTGCCAGCCAGGTCACTAGATGGGTTTTTGTCAAGAAAAGCTCTTAGTGCCCTTTCAGCTTTTTCATAATCTGTTGGACCATTTGAAAGCCTTAAAATCTCAAAAGCATAATTGTATTGATCTTGATCTGTTCCATCTGGCAACATTAAGCCTTGACTGATTTCATTTTCTTCAGCGTTAAGGTTTTTATTTGTCTCATCAAATTGAGTTATAGCATCTATTTTTTTTGGTATCTCTTCAGTCACTTGATCCTGCTCTAAAAATAAACTTTCACTATTTGGAGGTAGAGGTTTTCCATCTTTATTTGTAAAAAGAATCCCCATAGTATCCTCTGTATTAGAGCTTTGTTGAACTTGATTTAAAGTACTTAGATTGTCCATAGCTGGTTGTTTCTGAACAGGCGTTGACAAAGCCATACCAGGACTTGGTTCTAACCTTATATTTCTTTGATTAGCATCTTCTTCACCTAATTGACTCTCATTTACTGATAATGAATTATTAAAACTAGGCAAGTCTGATACTGCTATAGAAACTCCAGTTGTTTCTTCAATATAAGATAATCTATATGCAAGGTCCTCATTTGATAATTTCATTTCTCTCTTTAACTGTGATAACTCAAATCTAGTTTCTTCTACTTGACCTGTTAAATCTTCAAGTAATTTTTCAAGCTGAAGCATTCTTACTTGAATCCTTGCTTCAACTTCATCAGGGTTTAAACTTTCAACAACAGTTTCTTGACTGGAAACATTTCTATTGTTTAAAGAATTTTCTATAATAATTTTTTCTAAACGATCAATTTTTTGGCTTAAATTTAAGTCTTCTGTGTAAGACTGACTTTTAACAATTTTACTATCAATAGAAATGAGATTACACAATATAATTAAGAAAAAATGTAATTTAATGCTTTTCATATTAGTTAGCAATCTAGAGAGCATAACAATAAATCTCTAACTCTATTTTTAAATCTTAGACGCATAGAAGTAACCCATCAGCACCAGAAAAAAGATGAGTGCATCAACCCAAAATTACAACCAAATTAGCTACTTTACTACTGAGACACTTCTTCTGTTTTTACTCCAACAATCCTCATTAGAGCCAACACAGACTGGTCTTTCTTTACCATAGGATATTGTCCTAATCCGACTCGGGGCAACACCAAGTGATGTTAAATAATCTCTTACAGCATTTGCCCTTCTCTCTCCTAAACCAAGGTTATATTCTCTTGTGCCTCTTTCATCACAGTGACCTTCAACAACAATATTCCTTGACGGGTTTTGGTTAAGCCATGATGCCTGACCTCTTAGCGTTATTTCAGCACTATTGTTTAGTTCATATTTATCTAATTCAAAATAGACACTGTTTCCAACAAGTTGGTTAAAGTACTCTGCAGAACTTGCTGCTGGACCAGCAGATGATGCTGGAGGAGCAGAAGAAACCGGCCCAGAATCTGTTCCAGGGTCTGTAGCACAGGCTCCCAAAAAAACTGAAGCCATTAAAATAAACTTAATACGTCCCATCATTTTGATTTATTCCCTTCTATCACTTCATTTAGCTAAATTATAAGCCATTTGCCAACTACAAAATCCTTATTTTTGAATATTTTGCAGAAAGACGAAATTAATACTATAATTTGGTACATTTTACGAGGTTTATATCACTTTTTATCGTATTTAGCTAAGGAATTAAAGGCGACCATGCAGGATCAGAAGCATCGCCTGGAGTTAATCGCTCAACTTGATTATAACCTGTTAAATCTATTGAAAAAAGCCTTGTTTTACCTCCTGAGCCATTCGATTTTGTTGGTTCCTGCGCAAAATACATCAAAACCCTCCCATTTGGTGCCCATGTTGGAGATTCCACAAGAAATCCCTGTGCTAATAGCCTTTCATTTGAACCATCTGTTTCCATAACACCAATGTAAAACTTTCCTTGGCTCATTTTTGTAAATGCAATTAAATCCCCTCTTGGAGACCAAACAGGTGTTGCATATCTTCCTTTTCCAAAACTAATCCTTTTTACATTGTTTCCATTAATACCCATTACATACAATTGCTGACTCCCACCCCTATCAGAATTAAAACAAATTTCCCTATTAGTTGGGGAATAAGAAGGTGAAGTATCAATTGCAGGATGGTCCGTTAGCCTTAACGTCCTTCTATTTTTAAGATCCATTTGATAGATATCTGAATTACCATTTGATGCCATAGAAAAAATGATTTTATCAGCATTTGGTGAAAACCTTGGGGCATAAGTCATACCTGGAAAATCACCAAGAAGTTCTTGTTTACCGGTTTCGAGATTAAAGAGATAAACTCTTGGAAGGTCATTGAAAAAAGATAGATAGGTAATTTCTTGAGTTGTTGGAGAAAATCTTGGGGTTAAAACAAGCGCAGAACCATCTGTAAGAAATCTATGATTTTCCTCATCTTGATCCATGATTGCTAACCTTTTTATTCTCGCATTAAGAGGACCACTTTCAGAAACGTAAACAATTCTAGTATCAAAGTATCCCGTTTCCCCAGTTATTTCTTCATATATACTATCAGCAATTATATGAGAGACTCTTCTCCAATTAGCTTTAGGAGTTACAAACTCCTGACCCTTAAGTTCCTGCCCTGTAAAAACATCCCACAACCTATAAGAAACACGGACTCTACCATTTCTTATCTCGCTAACTTCACCTTGGATTAATGCTTGAGCATTAATTATCCTCCAATCAGGAAATCTTGGTACGGTATCAAAGGAGTACAACTGTTGAACAAACGAATTTTCATTTATAGGTCGAAAAAGACCTGATCTCTCTAAATCATTAGAAATAACACTGCTTATTCTCCTTCCAATATTTTCATCAGAACCTCCAGAAATTACAAATTGTGCAACTGCTATTGGCATAGGCTCAACTCTACCCCTAGTTATGTCAATTTTTACTTGAGACAGTGCAATATTTACAAATGAAAGAAATAGAACAGATGAAAAAGAAAACAGAAAAAAATCTCTTTTCATAATTTAACTTCCCTTAGATAAATTTTAAATATAATCAACCTATCGAAAATAGATACTAATTAATTCTACCTCTAGGTGTAAATGTAAAAACAATTTCTTTAAATATATCATATCTCTCAGGGGAAATTGGAACATTGGTACAACTTAAAACAGCATTTCTAGCACTATTTGCAAAAGTTCGAAAATTTGAATCAGAAAAATACCGGGCTGTGTCTTCTATTGTTGCTTGTATAACTTTTCCTAAAGGACTGATCCTAACCCTCAATTCAACTCTTAAATCTCTCAGCCCTTCCTTGCCAGGGTCTATTCTCCAGCACCTTTCAATATGGGAACGGATAGCATCACGTTCACTCATTGTTGCCCTATCCTGAAATGAATTTATATTTGAATTTTTATTTTCGGATGAGATATCATTCTTTAAAACTGGAGGAGACCTTTTTTTAACTTCTTGCTCCAAATTTTTAACCAAACTGACTAATTCAGCGAACTTATCCCTTGGGGGAGGTTTTGGTTTTCTTTGAGGATGGGAGGATAGGGGTGAGTCAAAAAAAACTTTACCATCGCTATCTTCTTGAAAGTCATTAGGGTTGTTAGAATCTATTTCTTGAAGATTGCTGTAAACTGGCTCCGAAGAATAATCAGTATTATCCTCTTCTGACTTTATATTTTCTTTTTCTTCTATTCTTGTAATCTCCTCAATATCCACAAGATCAACAATTATAGATATATCTTTATCTATAATATTATTTTGAAAAAAGGAATTACCTGACCAAAGAAAAAGGAAAAAAGTAGAATGCAGAAGTATTGATAAAACTATTCCATTATTCATTTTAATAAAACTACATGTTACCTTCAGGAATAGTTACTAATGCGGCTTTAGTTACACCGGATTTATAAATTTCAGACATAACATTCATTACTTTTCCATAAGATAAGGATTTATCTGCCCTAACATAAACTTTTATCTCTGAATTATTTTCACTGATTGCCCTCAACCTTTCACCAAGCTGACTTACAGTTATTTGCTCATCTTGAAGTGTTATAAAGTCCTTGCTCACACTTACGGTTAATGCTTCATTATCTTGAGATAGATTTGGTGATTTGGCCTCAGGCAAACTTACTTCTACTCCTGTTGTTAAAAGGGGTGCTGCAACTATAAAAATTACTAGCAATACAAGCATAACATCTACCATTGGAGTTACATTAATTTCTGCCATTGGCTTATATAATTTTCTTCTTGAAGAGTTATCAGTATTTTGATGGTTTATTTGGACCATGATCTTTAAGACTCGTCAAACTGTCGAGATATTATTGTACCAAACTCTCCCACAAAATTTTCAAGCCTCATAGCATAACGATTCATATCTGACGAAATAGAATTGTATGCAATTACTGCAGGTATTGCAGCAACCAAACCTAATGCAGTTGCAAAAAGAGCTTCTGCAATACCAGGGGCAACTGTCGCTAGGCTTGTATCGCTGGAAATGCCTATTGCTGAAAATGTATTCATAATACCCCATACAGTACCAAAAAGACCTAAAAAAGGAGAAACCGAACCAGTTGATGCTAAAAAAGTCATATTCTTTTGCAAGCTATCCATTTCCCTCTCAAGACTTACTCGCATTACCCTATCAATTCGCTGTTCGATAATAACAATATTTTTTGGAGTTTTATCAAAACCTTTCTCAGAGGATCTTTTCAATTCGCGCATTGCTACAACAAAAATGGATGACATAGGGTCGGATGGCCTTAAGCCAACACTATTGTACAAGTCATCCAAAGAAGAGCCTGACCAAAATTTTTCTTCAAATTTCCTGGATTTGTTTGTTACAGCCCTTAAACCAAATATTTTATCAAATATAATTGCCCAGCTCCAGATAGAGGCAAGAATAAGAATTAGCATCACAATCTTAACTACAATATCTGCTTCTAAAAATAGAACCCATAGAGAAAAATCTGACTCGCTGGCAATATTTCCTAAATTATTAACTTTCTCAATTAAGTCCATAAAATATTTCCTTTAAACAACTAAAAACTTCAAATCTTCAAATATCTTCTTTGGAAGTCGAATAAGAATACCTTTATCGTTAACTAAAACAACTTTAATATTTAACTGCGATGCAAGATATCTATCTTTATTGTTTATTAATAAAAATTTTTGCTCCATATCTATCGAAGCTCCCCCCAGCGAATTTACACTAGTTTCGATTATAATTTCGTCATCTAACTTCAGGGGTTTTGAATAATTAGCTGATAAAGAATGTATTGCAAAATGAGTGTTATAATTTCTTTTCAAATAATTATAATTATAGCCTTTAAGCCTTAGCATTTCTGTCCTAGCCTGCTCTGCTAATTTTAAATATTCAGCGTGATAAACAACTTGAGCTGCATCAGTATCAGCAAAGTATATTCTTCTATAAAAATAATGAATATAATCTTTAATATATCCACTCGAAGAATTAAATATCTTCTCCATGCTCCTTTTCCTCAATCAAGCTTAGCTGTACTTTTTCATCTCTCAGATTATCAATACCAATATATTTAGATCCCTCAATTGTTAAAATCCTCCCCCTACTAGTTCTTTGGATAAAACCTTTTTGTATTAAAAAGGGCTCTATAACATCTTCGACAGTATCTTTTTCCTCACTTAATGCAGCAGACAAAGTATCTACTCCAACGGGTCCGCATGAATAATTATGACCAAGGCATTTTAAATAAGTCAGATCCATAGAATCCAACCCTTCACTATCTACTTCAAGCTCAAGAAGTATCCTATCAACATCAAACTGTTGAACTGAAGAAATATTTTCAACTGTACAAAAATCCCTGACTCTTTTTAACAATCTTCCTGCAACCCTGGGGGTCCCTCTGGATCTTTTTGCTACCTCCACTGAACCACCTTTAGTTATATCAAGTTTCATTAGCTGAGCATTTCTGTTTACAATTTTTACTAAGTCAGAAGTTTCATAGAAGTCTAACCTAAGAGGTATACCAAACCTATCCCTTAGAGGGGCACTAAGCAGTCCAAATCTAGTAGTTGCACCGATTAAAGTAAATGGCTTCAAATCAATTCTAACAGACCTTGCTGAAGGCCCCTCTCCTATAATTAAGTCTAATTGAAAGTCCTCCATTGCAGGATATAGCACTTCTTCTATTTGTGGATTAAGTCTGTGAATTTCATCTACAAACAGGACATCACCTTCCTCTAGATTTGTTAGTATTGCTGCAAGATCACCCGCCTTAGATATCATGGGACCAGATGTGGCCCTAAAACCCACACCAAGCTCATTAGCAACGATATTTGCTAAGGTAGTTTTGCCTAATCCAGGAGGACCATAGAGCAAAACATGGTCTAACTGTTCTTTTCTGTTAGAGGCTGCTGAAATAAATATATTTAAATTTTTGCAAATTTTTCTTTGACCTATAAAATCTGTAAAACTCTTAGGTCTTGTATAGGTTTCTGAATCGTTACTCATATGCTTTCTAGAAACTATTCGATCATCAGACATTAATAGAAAGCTCCCTCAGGGTCTCTTTAATAACAAAATCTATAGATAAATTATCACTAGAGCTTTTTATAACTTTAGAAGCAATTAAGTGCACTTCATTTCTTTTATAGCCTAAATTTATTAGAGCAGAAACTACATCATTCAATAGGAGATTATCATCATTACTTTGGTTGATATCAATTTCGTTGATGAATATTTCCTGTATTTTAGCAACCTTTCCTTCAAGCTCTGTAGCCAACCGTGATGCTAATTTAGGGCCCACTCCAGAAACTGATGCAAATGCAGATGTATCTTTATTAACTATTGCATTAATAAGCTGCTCAGGATTCAGATTTGATAATATTACAAGAGCTAACTTATTTCCAACACCCTGAACTTTAACAAGGTAATCAAAAAGTAATTTCTCTTTAATTGAAATAAAGCCGTAAAGATGGAAATGATCCTCCCTCACATGGGACCTAATAATTAAAGTAACCTTACTTCCTAAAGTTGGAAGAGAAGAAATTGTTGAGGATGAGCAAAAAACTTCATACCCCACCCCCCCAACATCAATAACAATTTGGGTATCCTCAACCGTATCTAATAACCCTGTAAGTTTAGAAATCATTTTGCAATACTCTATAATTTATTAGAATGAATTTCTGTGATGAGCATGACAAATTGCAACTGCCAGTGCATCAGCTTCATCATTTGAGTTAACCTTAATTCCATTTAAAAGTAATTTTATCATAGACTTTATTTGATTTTTATCTGCATGACCAACTCCTACAACAGCTTTTTTAACTTTATTTGGAGCATACTCGCTAACCTCTAATCCAGCCTGAGCTATTGACAACATTGCCGCAGCTCTAGCGTGACCAAGCTTTAAAGCTGAAATAGGATTTTTATTTACAAAAGTTTCCTCTATAGCGCACTCTATAGGCTTATAAAGATTAATATAGTTAAGTAAGTTTTCATAAATAACATTCAATCTACAAGATAGACTATCATTTTTATTTGTTTTAATAATCCCACATGCAATACCTGATAATTTATTGCTATTCACTTCAATTACTCCCCAACCAGTAATTCTTAAACCAGGATCCACTCCCATTAAAAATATAACAAATCTCCCAAAAAATTATTAAAAGATAAGATTAAAGATTGATACTATTAAGGCTTTCATCATCAATTTCATAATTTGCTGAAATAAGTTGAACATCATCGTTATCGTTTAATGCTGAAATTAGATTAAATAGTTTTTCAATCTTATCCGAAGAAACTTCAACTTTGGCGAGAGGTTTCCAATCAAGTCTTGAAAAAATTGGATCACCGAGTTTATCTGATAATAAACCTAATACACTATGTAACTTACCAGGGGGGCAATAAATAGAATAAGCCTCATCATCTATCTCTACATCCTCTGCACCTGAATCTATTGCAATCTCTATAATTTTTTCTTCATCTTCAGTCTCAATTGAAAACTGAATACAGCCCACTCTTTCAAAATTAAAACTTACACTATTACTCTCCCCAAACACGCCGCCCATTTTATTAAATATTGATCTTATCTCTGCAGCTGTCCTATTTTTATTATCAGTAAGTGCTTCAACTATAATCGCAACCTTTCCAGGACCATAACCCTCATATCTTGCCTCCTCAAAACTTTGAACATCCGAAGCTGAAGCCCTATCAATTGCCCTTTGTATATTATCTTTAGGCATGCTTTGTGCTCTTGCTGTGCTGATTGCTGACCTTAGCCTTGGGTTGTGGTCTGGGTCAGGCATACCTAACTTTGCAGAAACAGTTATCTCTTTTGCAAGTTTAGTAAAGAGCTTTGATCTTTTTTTATCCTGAGCACCTTTTCTAAACATAATATTTTTGAACTTAGAATGACCTGCCATTAATTATCCTTTATCAGCAGTTTATAAGGAGTAAATTTTATATTTAGATTAAACCTACATTATAATTTAGTTTACTTCCTTAAGTGGTAAATTTCCAGATGTATCAGACAAATCTCCACCTGTTTTGAAAGGGTAAATAGAATTCGCCAAACCAGTTTTATTACAAACATCAACGACAACCCCACATAAAGTTGCTATACCTTTTGCTGGCTCCAATCTTTCTACTTTATCAGATGACATAAATCTCCTAAGCGCAATATCAGAGTCCATACCTATTACAGAGTTATATGGACCACACATGCCAGCATCGGTTTGATATGCAGTGCCCAAGTTTAAAATTCTTGTATCTGAGGTTGGCACATGAGAATGGCTTCCAACAACCAACGAAGCTCTTCCATCTGATAATACACCAAGTGCAGTTTTTTCACTTGTTGCCTCACCATGGATATCAATTATTATGCAATCAACATCTTGCCCAAGGACTGTATCATTTAGATATTGGTCCAGTATGATAAATGGGTCCATCACTTTATGCTTCATAAACAGCTTACCCATTATCTGACAAACAGCTACCTTACTGCCTTTAGCAGTTTTATAAATACCAAAACCTTGCCCTACTGTCCCTTCTGGATAATTAAATGGTCTTAAAAGTCTATTCTCTATCCTAATATATTTTATAATCTCTTTCTGGTCCCAAGCATGATTTCCGAGTGTTATAACGTCAACACCAGAGTTAAAAAAACTCGAGCAAATCTTCTCAGTAATTCCAAAACCATGTGCAGCATTTTCTCCACAAACAACTACAAAATCTATTGAAAAATTTATTTTTATAGTAGGCAGATGTTCTGTCAAAGCGACTCTTCCACTCTTACCAACCACATCCCCCAAGTATAAAATTCTCATACTACAACTAACTACCTCTTAATTTTTAAAAACCTTGATGGTGTAAAAACTCCATCAAGACGTTCATCAAATTTATTTCGTGGAACATATGAAACTTCTTGCCAATCGTAGGCTACACCAAAAGCAAGTACATCCTTTTCTTTTTTTAAACTATAAATTCCTTTATCGTAAAAACCCTTTCCATAACCAAGTCTATATCCTTTTTTATCAAAGGCAAGGAGAGGTACTAAAATCAAATCAGGATTAATTATTTTGTTTTTATTACTGGGTTGAAAAGTATTGAAATCTCCCCTTTCTAATACACCATTAAAAACCCAATTACGAAAATATATTTCTAATTTATCTTTGCTAATTACAGGAAGAACCAAAACTGCCCCCACCCTTGAAAAAAAATCAAGGGTTTCAGTAATATCTATTTCTCCATGGATTGGCACATAACCAGCAACTACGGTATTTGGTGTAATTTCAATATTATTTAAAATACATTGCTTTAGACCTAATGAATCTCTCTTAGCAAATGCAAAAGGATATTTTTTTCTCTTCGATAGCATTTCAATTCGTAAGTTATTTTTAGATTTATGCATGATAAAATTTTTCCGTTAGACTTCGTAAATCTAAGGAGCTTCCAATCTTTCTGAAAGACTATCAATTCTTGCAACAAGACTATCAACCACTTTCACTATTGCCTCTTCAGCTGAAATTCTTGCAGCTCCCTTTCCTTCTGCTTTATAATTTTCTAACTCTGCAGCTAATTCAGAGAGCTCATCAGCAATTGTTAGTGAAACCATTATTAGCATCATACTGTCTGAAATTGAACCAGATGAAGCAATGACCTCTTCGGCTTTATTATCTAGGTAATTACCCAATCTAATAAGCTGGGCTTCTTGACCATCCTCACAAGATATCTGATAACTTCTTCCACGAATTACAATTGAAACTTCTGCCATTAATACAACTTTAGAATTAATTTATATTGTTATTACTTATTTCTAGGTGCTTGATTATCTTTTCAATCCGGGTAATAGCCTTAGAGGATACTTCTTTAAGCTTATTGTATTTATCTAAAACATGCTGACCATCAAGCTCATTTCTTTCTAAGTCATCAAAATCTTCAGAGGAACTTTTTGCAGTGCTAACAGCCTTATTAAGTCGAGCAACTGCAGAATCAAGACGCCCCAAAGCATTCTCAACCCTCTTCAAGCGGTATATTGCGATATCTTTCAATGGATTACAAAGGTTTGTTTTCTCATCATACTAACATAAGCATAGGAATTTTTATCGTCAACAAAACTTTTGTTATTTACAAAATAGTTTAAAAAGAATCCAAATTTATATACCAATTTAAAAGATTTTCTCTTAATTTAAAGTCTATACAAACAATTCTATTTTTATTTGATTTAGGAAAGAAAATGAAAATTACCCAAAAAGTTAAAAAAATACTTAGCGGATATGAAAGTGATAATCCAGGAACTAAAGCAAACCTCGCAAGAATCTTAAGCTCCGGCAAGCTTGGAGGAACGGGGAAAATGCTTATACTTCCTGTTGATCAGGGTTTTGAACACGGGCCCGCAAGAAGTTTCGCGCCAAATCCTGATGCCTACGATCCTCATTATCATTGGAAATTAGCAATTGATGCTGGACTATCAGCATTTGCCGCTCCCTTGGGCTTGATAGAGGCAGGAGCAGACACTTTTGCTGGCTCCATCCCAACTATTCTAAAAATTAATAGTGCAAACTCCCTCAATGGCGAGACCGAGGCGCCTTCACAAGCAATTACAAGCAATGTTAGTGACGCTATAAGACTAGGCTGTTCAGCAATTGGTTATACAATTTATCCCGGATCAATTAATGCATATGAAATGATAGAAGATTTAAGAGAAATCAGTGAAGAAGCTAGAGCATTAGGATTGGCTTTAGTTGTTTGGTCTTACCCTAGAGGAGCATATGTATCTAAGTCGGGAGAAACAGCATTAGATATTGTTTCATATGCCGCTCACATGGCTGCTCTAGCAGGAGCACATATCATCAAAGTCAAGTTACCTAGGGACAGTATTGAATTATCATCAGCCCAAGAGGCTTATAAAGAAAATTCTATTCCCTCATCTAATCTCTCAGAAAGAGTAAAGCACATTGTTCAAAGTTGCTTCAATGGAAAGCGATTAGTTGTTTTCTCTGGTGGAGGAAAAAAAGATCTAAACGGTTTATATGACGAAGCAAAAGCAATATATTACGGAGGCGGAAATGGTTCTATTATTGGTAGAAATACATTTCAAAGAGAGAGAGAAGATGCGATTAAAATGCTTAATAACTTAATTAATATATATAAAGGAGCAATCTAATAAACTCTAAATTATATCTTATCTCACCTCCAGAGATAATAAACCCTACAATTTTTAAAGATTTATTAGATAAAATCTTATCCTACCCATTTGTAAACTTTTTTCAGTTGCGAATCAAAAATGAGACCGATGAAAACATAATAAATCTTATTAAAACCATTAAGCCAATTTGTGATAAGAATAAAAAACCACTTATTTTAAATGATAGACCAGATCTTGCAGCATCAATAAAATGTGCAGGGGTACATATAGGCCCGGATGATATGTCCTATGAAGAAGCAAGAACCATGGTTGGTAAAAATGCTTTAGTAGGATTTTCTTGCAAAGGCTCAAAGGAAATTGCTACTGAGATGACAAAAAAGGGAGCTAACTATGTTGCATTTGGTGCTTTCTATGACTCACCAACTAAAAAAGTCAAAATTAAAGTAAATCCTGAGATTATTAGAGCCTGGAAAGCAAGCGAAAATTCACCTTGTGTAGCAATTGGCGGTATAAAAATTACCAATTGTGCCCCCATAATTGAGGCAGGGGCAGATTTCTTGGCGATTTCTTCAGGCATTTGGCAGTTCTCAAAAGGCCCCCTAGCTGCTATTGAACATTTTGGTGAAAAACTATTAGCCAAATAACTCCCAATAATTTATTAATTTGATTATATTTTAAACGGTTCAGTAAATAACACTAAGTAGGCCAAATTATGAAGTATTTAATCTTTATCAATGCTATCTTCTATCTTCTATTTTCTTTAAGCTCTAATGCTCAAGAAGCTGATGACTTGGCACCACCTCCACCTCCAGAGTTAAATCAAGAGAACCAAGAGCTAGATAAAGCACCACCGAAAAAAAAGAAAAAGCTTAAACATTGCGGCCCAACAACATCCAAATTATGTGACCAAGTGGAAAAAATTGAAGACATATCGGATTCTACTTGGCGAGTAGGAGCAATGGGAGCTGCACTCTGTTCTCAAAGCGCNGCAATTGAGGCAACTCGAAAACAGAGAAAAGATAAAATAGAATATGAAAAACGACTTGAGAGAATTGCAAAGGACGAAGGAAGAAAGCATGACTCCTGGAAGCCAAGTGAGAGCAATAGCGCTTTTGCAAAAAGAACAAGCAATGAATGCGTATCGAATATGAAGCACTGGTGCGGAGAAATGAAAATTGCAGCTGCAGAAATTAGTGAAAGTGATATTCAAGCGGAAGCTATGGGAATAGTAGATAAAGCATGCGACTAATGAAAAATTAAGCTTCTAAATTCACCTGAGAATAAATTACTTCTTTAATATTCTTAGCACCAGTAAATAACATTAGTAGTCTATCAAGACCTAAAGCAATACCTGCGCATTCAGGTAACTCCTTAATTTCTTTTACTAGTGATATATCAATTGGAATGATTTCTTGAAAAATTTTCTCATTAAATTTTTGATTTGTCTCAAAGTTAGATAAATTTTCATCTGTACCTAGTAATTCTGAACAACCATTTGCAACTTCAAGCCCTGCAATATATACCTCAAGCCGCTCACAAACTTTGTCGTTAATTTTTTTAGCAGTAGAACCTAAACAAACAGGATAATCATAAACTATTACCAAACCAAGTTCAGCAATTTTAGGTTCAATGATTTCAATCATTAGCTTATGATATATATCCTCCCAATTATCGGAAGGGTGAAAATTTAGCCCAATTTTATGAGCTTTTGGCTTAATATATTTTGTTGAAGGATTTAATGGATGATCAATGGTATCAAAAATATCAAACTCGGCAAATCTCTTAAAAGCATCAGATATAGATATTTCCGTCCAACTACTTGTAACTGGAATAATTCTACCATCAAAACTCAACTCGTTAACTTTCAATTCTTCAGCAGACAATCCTATCAATTCTTTTACTTCATAACCCAAAACTTTGTAATCACTATTAATTGAATACCACTCAAGCATTGAAAATTCAGGATGGTGGATTTTGCTGTTTTCTCTATCCCTAAAGGCCTTACATATTTGAAAAATCTTCTTCTCTCCATTAATTAGAATTCGTTTCATTGCAAATTCTGGAGATGTATGGAGATACCTTTGAAGTGAAATGTCGTTTAAAGGCTGATTTAAAACTACTGCCATTGGTCGAGTATACCGATCCAAGCCTGGGGAAAGCTGTAAAATTGCTGTCTCAACCTGGATAAAATCTCTATCACAAAAATATTTTCTAATACTAGAATATAACTTGTTTCTTTTTCTAACTACTTCTCTATTCATTAATTATTCTTTGTTTCATTTTTTTACTAGACTTTTTTAAATTCATATATATCTATAATATATATCTATATAAGAAGTTGTAATATCTCAATCAAACTGATACAAGCGCTCTCCAATATTGAGATTTTTGTCTATAATTTTTTTTAAATATGAAAAAATATGAAAATACAAGCTAACAATATGCGTCCTGGAATGGTAATTGAACACCAAGGTAAACAATGGTCTATTATCAAAATAGAACTACTTCAACCGGGAAAAGGAGGGGCATTTATTCAGGTAGAGATGAGAGATATTCTCTCAGGAAATAAATCTAATGATAGGTGGAGAACTCAAGAAACAGTTGAAAAGTTGGAAGTTAGAGAAAGAGATACTCAATACTTATACAAAGATGGTGATGACTATAATTTTATGGATATTGAAACTTTTGAACAATTTTCTCTCACTGACAAAAAAATCGGTGATAAAAAACTATACCTTGAAGAAGGATTATCTGTCACTGCAAATACAATAGAGGGTAAACCAGTAGATATAACATTACCACAAACTATGACTTTTACCGTTATTGAAGCTGACGCAGTAGTTAAAGGACAAACTGCAACATCTTCATACAAACCTGGAATTCTAGAAAATGGACTAAAAGTAATGATTCCTCCTTTTATTGAAGCAGGAACAAGAATAGTAATTAATACTTCAGATGGTTCATATGTAGAAAGAGCAAAAGACTAGAGATAATGTTTTGATAACCAACTCAGCGCTTTACAATGTTATGATAAACGCCATTCAACTATCGTCTCGTTTACTTAAAAGAGACTTTGGTGAAATAGAATATCTACAATCATCTATAAAGAACTCAACACTTTTTGTTCAAAAAGCCGAGGAAAGAACAAAGAAATTAATTACTTCTGAACTCTTAAAATCAAGACCTGATTTTGGTTTTATTGATAAAAATGAAAATCAAGAAGTTAAAATAAACTCATCAAGTGAAAGAAATTGGATTATCCAACCTATAGATGGAAAAATAAACTTTTCTAGAGGACTACCTTACTTTTCTACTTCAATAACTTTAATGGAAAATAATTCTATTTTTGCAGGACTTATATATAACTCTGCAAATGATGATATTTTTTATGCTGAAAAAGGTATTGGAGCTACCTTTAATAATAAAAGAATTAGAGTATCATCAAGAAAAAAACTTGAAGAAAGTATAATTATTCTAGATGTAAATAAGGAAACTTCTAGTAGTAAAAAATTTGCTTCAATCGAAAAAAATATTATTCATAAAAGGCAAATTGGATCAACATGCCTTGACCTCGCTTATGTCGCATCTGGAAGGTTTGATGGTTTTTTAAGCTTTCACTACGATTTATTAAAATATGCATCAGGTTTAATACTAATTAAAGAAGCAGGAGGGTTTCTCTCAGATTTTGAAGGAAACGAGCCATTTTCCAAGAATTCTGGGCTTATTGCAGGAAATCCTGAAATACATAAAATTTTAAAGGAGTCTTTATAATTTCATTAATAATAGGGTAATATAACCATATTTGAAAAAAAATAAGTGAAAAAAGATACACTTTAGGGTAATCTAGATTTTAGTCCTATCTATAAGTATTTTCTTTAAAACACACTTAAACTAAAAATGGGAAATTAAGATGGTAAAAAATGGGAATGTTTACTTAATCTTTAGCAGAGGTTTAATCCTGTTACTTTTTTTTCTGTTTCTCAATAGTGAATTTATCAACTCGTCTAAGGCACAATTGTCTCCTAATGTTTCTTTAAATTTAGATGTATTAGAAGTTTTTGATCCATCGATAGGTGTTCCTAGACTGCTTATGCCTTCTCCAAGTAGTAACGGTAGAATAATATTAAGGCCTCCACCAGGTGTTACACCCATTAACTCTAATATGCGCAGAGTAATTCTTAAACCTCCACCAGGTATGCCTTCTAAGGTAAGCATTGCACCAAAAATCGATGTGCCACTTCCTGAAAAACCAGCTAATAAACCACCAGTTAAAGTTTCCTCAATTAAAACTGATAAAGAAAAAAACATTGATGTGGTTACAAACCCTTCTGGAACAATTTCTCAAGAAACAAAACGAGAAAATATTATAATTCCTGAACCAGATAAAAATATTCCTGAAAAGAAAAATGATAATGCTTCCACTATTTCAGAAAAAGCAATATCAAACACAGCAGAAAATAATGATAAACAAGTTTCTTCAATTCCTGAAAATAATGCTGCTCCAAATAGAATTTCTGTTAACTTTCCCAATAACTCCACAAATCTACCAAAGGAAGCAATAAATGACCTAACGCCTCTTTCTGAAGAGTTGAACAAATTTCCGTCCATCAAAATTAAGTTACTTGCCTATGCAAGTGATAGCGATGAATCATCAAGCAGTGTTCGCCGTCGGTCACTAAGTAGAGCTTTATCTGTAAGGCAATTTTTAATCGATAATGGTATTAAAAACACAAGAATTGAAGTAAGAGCTCTTGGAAGTAACACTGAAGAAGATAATACTGACAGAGTTGATATAGTACTTAATCGTCCATAAGTTTTAATCCAAAACATAGAGTTGTAATCTATGGATAATACAACACGATTTTTATTTAGAATGCTTCTGTTTTTGGTAGCAACCTCTGTTGTAGGTGCTTTCTTATTCCAGACATTATACGATGCATTCTTAACAAATTTACTTTTAAACTCATTAATTTTTGCGGTCCTATTAATTGGTATCTTTTTGAATTTTCGACAGGTTTTCATTCTTCGAACAGAGTCAAATTGGCTTAAATCATTTCAGCTTAAATCTAAAAATAAAGAATCTTTAAAAAGTGATCTAGGTATAAGAAAACAATTTGAACCTCTTTTACTACTTCCAATGTCGAAAATGTTATCTGAAAGTCAAAATAAAAGTGGTAAATTTTCACTTTCAGCACAAGCAATGAGGACCCTTTTAGATGGGATTGCCTCACGTCTTGATGAATCCAGGGAAGTTGCAAGATATTTTATTGGCTTATCTATTTTTCTTGGATTGCTTGGAACATTTTGGGGTCTTCTTGAAACTGTAGCATCTATAGGAGATGTAATAAGAAATCTATCAATAACAGGAGACGATATTACTGTAATTTTTAATACTTTAAAATCAGGATTAGAAAAACCCCTTGATGGAATGGGCACCGCATTTTCATCATCACTTTTTGGGCTTGGTGGATCTTTAATACTAGGCTTTCTTGACCTCCAGGCCGGACAAGCACAAAACTCCTTCTATAATCATTTAGAAGAATGGTTATCAGGAATGACAAGATTATCTTCAACTAATGAAGCTAGAGAAGGAGAACAGAATATTTCTGCCTATACTGAGGCTCTTTTAGAACAAACAGCTGAAAGTTTAGACGAACTGCAAAGAATTATTGGCAAAAGTGAGGAAAGTAGAATTTCTGCAAATAATCATTTTGCAAAAATGAATGAAAATTTATCTTTACTTGCAGACCAGATGAAGACCGAGCAACAAGTTTTATTAAAAATGGCAAATAATCAAAAAGATCTTTTTCCTTTACTTGATAAAATTAGTATGTTGGCAACTACTTTAGAAAATAATTCTGATATAGGCATTGACCAACTAACTAAAGTCTCCATAAGAAATATTGATCAGGTTTTAGGAAGATTAGTTTCTGAACTTAGTTCAAGACACGAACAGTTAGTAAAGGATTTGAGATCTGATATCAAACTCCTTGCTAAAACAATCGCTGCATCAGGTGAACGTCACGATAATAAAGATACATAATTAGGTAGATATTTTAGCATGAGGTCGAAAGCAAGACAAACAACTGATATTTGGCCAGGTTTTGTTGATGCGCTGGCTTCATTGCTGATGGTAATCATCTTTGTTTTGATGGTCTTTGTCCTGATTCAGGTTAATCTCGCCTACCGTGTTTCAGGGCAGGATGCGACTCTTGGTGAAATGCGCCAACAGCTTGTCAGCCTAACCGAACTGCTCAACCTTGAGCGAAAAGCCAGTTCCGATCTAGCCGCTGATTTGGCGCAGATCTCAAGAGAACTTGAGGTCACCACGACGGAACGCGATGATATTCTGGCACAACTGGCAAACGCCACAGACGCGCTGACTGCAAGCACCGCAGAAAATGCGGTTCTAAGTGAAAAACAGGAAGCCACATTGGCGGCGCTTGAGGCGGCTAGATCGCGTCTTGACGAACGGCTGGCAGCACTGACTGCGGCCGAGAAAAATCTTGCCGAGGCCAACACCAAACTTGCTGCGTCCGAGACCAGTCTTGCTTCCACTGAGTCAAGTCTGGCGGCAGCACTGGAAAAACTGGCGCAGACACAACAAGAGAGTGTCGAGGCAAATAAACAGGCCGACAGCCTCGCTGCAGAAAACGCCGCCTCGCGGGCAGAAATCCTTCAGATGACGAAGGCCACAACAGCGCTGCGGCAACGAATTGAAGAATTGACCACATTGCTTGGCGATCTGGAAGCGCAGGCAACACGTGATAAGGTAGCGATCGCCAGCCTCGGAAAATCACTGAACAACGCGCTGGCCAACAAAGTGCAGGAGTTACAGCGTTTCCGCTCAGAGTTCTTTGGGCGCCTGCGCGAGGTGCTAAGCGGGCGTGACGAGGTGCAAATCGTTGGCGACCGCTTTGTCTTCCAGTCAGAAGTGCTGTTCGACCCGGGACAGGCCAACATCGGAAATAGTGGTGAAGAGCAGTTGCAGAAACTGGCTGTTACGCTGGCCGATATCGCCACCAAGATTCCCGATGACATCAACTGGGTCCTGCAGGTGGAGGGACACACCGACGACATTCCGATAAGCGCCGGCCGATTTACGGATAATTGGGATCTCTCGACCGAACGGGCGCTGTCCGTTGTCCGTTTTCTAGCAAGTCAAGGCGTTCCTGCAAACAGACTGGCAGCGACTGGATATGGCGAGTTCCAACCGCTTGCTTCAGGCGACACCGATGATGCCCGACGGCGCAACCGACGTATTGAGCTGAAAATTACCCAGCGCGTGGTGGCGCAGTAACCGGCATCACCTGGCCACAGCGTGCCATGCAAACATCAATCAGGCGTGAGTACCTAGCAATCGTGTGATCTGACGTTAGGGTTTTCTTTACACGCTTTCGAATAATCCTTTCTGGTTATGCTTTCTGCCAGATACACAATGATCATCCTGCTGTCGTCACTTTGTCTTGTGAAAACACCTGACGCTTTTGCATGCGAGCCAACCTACAGAATGAGAAGGCAAAGAGCTGTTGGATTGATCAGCCTGATCTTCTTTATAGCTGGCTTCTTGACATACCCTTGCGTGAACCAGAATTCACACATCAGCAGTCCAGATATGTGCCAAAGGCCCCATTGCCCAAAGGACCGGTGAGCATCCCGTTGCCCGAAGCACCGGCAGTGGATCACAAACCGGCAATGGACCACAAACCGACAAAGGCCTTGCAACCAAATGAGCCGGTAAAGCCTGAGGAAGAGGCATTGCCAAAATTGTGGCTGCAAATCGACACCACGGTTACTGATGTGTACGAGACGGACTTGATTATCAGACAGATAACCCAGCTTCACAATCCACCCTCAGAAGAGGTAGGCGCAGGCTGGCAAATGCTGCACGATGTTAGTGCCGGTTGGACGGTCCACCATCGGGCAATTTGGGCAATGCCCCCGACTACGACGGAAATATCATCAGCATTCGAGAGCCAGATCAAC
>NZGX01000055.1 GCA_002691085.1 Rhodospirillaceae bacterium
CCAATGATTTTAATTTTTATATCTTGGTCTGGTGTCTTTCCAATAAGACTTATCAACTGCCGTGCAAGGTCTATAATCTTAATAGGAGTACCCATATCTAAAACATATATTGACCCCTTACTCTGTTCATGGGGCCCTAAGGCTGCAGCTTGAAGAACTAACTCCACAGCCTCACTGACTGTCATAAAAAACCTCTCTACGTCTGGATGGGTTACAGTTAATGGGCCACCTTTTGATAGTTGTTCTTGAAATAAAGGGATTACAGAGCCTGCAGAACCTAAAACATTACCGAAACGAACGGTTATAAAACGTGTGACATTTTGAGAAATATCAGCAGCTTGACAATAAATTTCTGCAGCCCTTTTAGCTGCACCCATTATGTTTATAGGATTTACTGCTTTGTCAGTTGAAATAAGAACCATTTCTTGAACTTTAAATAACAAACAAGCATCTACTATAATCTTTGTACCTAAAGAATTGGTATGTATCCCTTCAATAGGATTAGTTTCAACAAGTGGAACATGTTTTAATGCAGCGGCATGAAAAACAATATCTGGCTTTTCAGCCTTAAATATAGCTTCAATCCTAGCTCTATCTCTAACGTCTGCTATAAGAGAATTTATTGAAGATAATTGATTTTTTTCCTTAATCTCATTATCTATCTTGTATAGGTTGAATTCACCATGATCTAAAAGAGACAAATGCATCGGTGATGATTTAGCTATTTGCCTACTTAATTCTGAACCAATCGACCCACCAGCTCCAGTTATCAGAATCCTCTTTCCCTTAATAAGCTGAGTCATTGCCAACTTATCCAGAGATAACTGTTTTCTCCCGAGCAAGTCGCCAAGATCTATTGGGTGTGGCAAGAACTTCTCATCTCCATATATATGTACATCCATTGGAGGAGGAAGCTTAGCTAATGAACAACCAGTCTTGTGTGAAATCTCAAGCAGTGTTTTTATTTGCTTTGGGTCAAGCCTATCTAAACCAATTATCATTCTATCAAGCTTATTACCCGATACATTAAAGTCCTCTATAATCAATTCCGCTTGATTGATATGACCTATAACTTCTATTCCGTGAATCAGTTGCCCTACTTTCTCCTCTGAGTCCGATAAGATTCCCATCACCCTATATTTATTATCAGAATCCACCTGAGTTGATCTTAAAAAACGTTCGCCTAATTTACCAAAGCCTACAAGAATAACAGGAACATACTCTTCATTCTTATGGTTATAAAATGGAAGTTTTTTATCATTATAAAATCTATAAACAAGCCTAGATGCTGATAGTAAAACAACGAGAATAAACCAACTTATTATAGGAACCGAGCGTGGTATATCTTGAAGCCTTGTAAACAAAAATAGCAATGGTACAAATAATAGGACTATATATAAAACAGTCTTAACAACTTTGATTCCATCTGAGAAAGAAACATAAAGCCATGTATGTCTATATAAATCCGTATATAAATAAACTAATAGAGAAATACCTGAGAAGACCAGTGCTATGAATAATATATAATACACATCAACAAATACCTGTTCTCCTAAACGCAGAAGAAAAGCCAAAGAAATAGAGACAAAGGCCATTATTGTATCGTGCAATAGAACTAGAACTCTTCTTGGATGACCAAACATTTTTTGAAACTTTCTTAAGCGAATCTTATAATTTTACCAAACAGACCAGCCGCCATCTACCATAATACATTGACCTGTTATATAACTTGATGCATCAGATGCCAAAAAAACTGACACCCCTTTTACATCTTCCTCTTTGGCTAACCTTTTTAATGGCGTTCTTTTTTCGTATTCTTGTTTAAATCTAACTGGAGTATCTCTTTCTACACCCCCAGGAACGATTGCGTTTACTCTTACACCAGGCGCTAGTGAAGTTGCCAGCCACCTAGTCAGTTGTATTAAGCCACCCTTTGAGGCAGCATAAGCAGCAGGAGTTCCTTTTATGTCACCTGAATTGTATAAAGACCAATCTGGACCTAAAACACCATATATTGATCCTATATTTATAACTGATGGATTAGTTGCATCTTTTAGAATCGGGATTAATTTTTTGGTAATAATAAATGGTACTGTTAAATTTATCTCCAAAGCATCTCGCCATACTTCTTCACTCTGGCTCTCAACCGGGTCTAGCCAGCCTTTAAGTTCATCAGTTCCAACCATAGCTGCGCAGTTTACCAAAATATCTAAACTGCCTAAATTATCTTGAACAATTTCACTAATTCTACTTACTTCCTGCTTATCAGAGAGGTCCATTTTTATTTTCTGATAATTTTCAGGGCTTATATTACTAAACCTCTTATTGATTAACCCCGAATCCACCTTATCAAGTAATCCTACTTTCGCCCCACATTCAGCTAAAGCTAGGCCTATAGTCGAGCCTAGATGACCTGAGCCACCGGTTATTAATGCGTTTCTTCCTGATAAATTAAATAGCTCTGAAATTGATCTCATAAAAAAATAATTCCTAGTTTAGATACATTTTATACTAAATTATTTTTGCTGGGTTGCCGACAACTGTCTCATTTTCTGATACATTATTTAAAACAACAGCGCCAGCTCCAATAACTGCTCCATCTGAAATTTCTACCCCAGGGATAATTGTGGCACCTGCTCCAATATGGCATGACGCTCCTATAACAACACCCCCACAAACAATTGCTCCAGGCGCTATATGAGTATTGAAGCCAATTTTACAATTATGATCAATAGTTGCAGAGGTGTTAATTATACAATTTTCACCAATAGTTACTCCTGAGTTTACGACAGCAGAAGAAATAATCTGGCAACCTTCTTTAATAGTGGCCTTATCGGAGATTATTGCATCAGGACTTATAATAGACTTAAAAGAATAACCAAGTTTCTTAAAATTAGTATAGATTAGCGCTCTTTTATTGAGGTTAGAACTCTTTGTATTAGGTATATTCCCTAGTCCATTAATTAGTAGCGTTCTATTTTTATCTAACGAAGAAATATCTTCTAATGTTCCGATGATAGATGTGCCAGAAATTTTTTTACCAACTATTTGCTTATTATCATCAAAGATACCCTCAACTTTCTTGGAAGATCGAGAGAGGATATCTATTAAGACGCTAGCATGTCCCCCAGCACATAAAATATATAATTCTATTCCCGTTTTCATTGAGGCTCTATAATCTCATCAATTTTATAATTTCTGCTTGCCTTTTGCCCAAGGTACTCCCAATAAGAAAAAGGAGATATACCCGTGCCTGGACGTTTTATTCCTAAATTTGTTTGAGAAAACATATCACCTTTATCAATATTATTTATAGCAACTAAACTTTTTCTAGCTACCATTGCAGTTTTATATTCATCCTTAAAAGGAATTTTTTCACCGCTACCAAGAGAAATTTCTAAAACTCTGATCATTTTAATCATTTGACTTAATTCATTCGGCTCAAGAGACGCTTTATGGTCCGGTCCTTTTAAACACTTGTCTAATGTGAAGTGCTTTTCAATTACTTTTGCGCCTAAAGCAACCGCACCTAGTGAAATAGAAATACCTTGAGAATGATCAGAAAAGCCAACTTCTAAATTAAATCTCTTTCTTAGACTTTTAATTGCCAGTAAATTAACACTTTCCGGTTGGGTTGGGTAGAGTGATGTACAATGTAATAAAGTAATACTATCTCTCAGTACTTCCTGAATAGTTTTTAAATTAGAAAAGCTTTTAAAAGAATCGGAAGAACTAGGCTCTTTCTTTTCATTCCCGTATGCATAAGCCAAAACACTTAATGCATCTTGAATTTCTGGAATATTAGACATACCAGTTGATAAAATTATTGGTTTTCTGTAATTACCGAGACCTAACAATAATGGAGCATTTGTTATCTCGCCAGAACCAACTTTAAACCTTTTTATATTAATTTCTTTAGCTAAGAAATCAGCACTCTCAATATCAAAAGGAGTTGACATGAATTCAATATTATTTTTTTTACACTCCTCAGCAAGTTGGATCTGCTCTAACTCGGAAAGCTCTAATTCTTTTAACATATCTAACTGAGAACCACTCTTTCCAGTATTTTTTGACTGATAATCAGCCTTCTTAGCTAATTGAGACACCATCCTATCTGCTTTAAAGCTCTGAAATTTTATTGCATCTGCACCAGAATTAGCTGCAACCTTTACCATTTTAATTGCGCGACTAATGTCACCGTTGTGATTAACTCCAGCTTCAGCAATAATAAAAGTTTCCATAATTCCTTTGTTTACCTATTAACTGATTTGACTAGTAACATAATATAGGAAATAAACATTATTTATTAGATAGAAAAAACAAATTAATATAACAAATCGTGAAAACTAAAAAAATGGGAATTCTGTGAGTAATAATTTCAAGGTACTTTTTGTAATTACAGCAAGGGGTGGGTCAAAAGGTCTGCCAGGGAAAAATCTGAAGAAAATTGGAGGACTATCCCTTCTTGGTTATAAAGCTAATTCAGCTCAATCATGCAAATACTGTAGCAGAATAGTGCTATCATCAGATAATCAATCCATAATTGATGAGGCCAAGAGATACAGTGTTGAAGTTCCATTTATTCGGCCCAAACATTTAGCAACTGATGAAGCTTCATCAGATAGTGTTATTTCGCATCTGATTGATTGGGTCGAAAAAAATGAAAAGGATTGTTATGACGCGGTTATGCTTCTTGAACCGTCTAGTCCGTTTGCAACAAGTGATCATTACACAAAAGCTATTGAATTATTTATTAAAAAAAAGGCAACGTTAGTGCTAGGGGTCCGAGAAATTGAAATACCCTCAGTTTTTACATCCAAATTAGGAAGTAATAACTCTATTGCTGATTTAGTTGAAAAAATTGGCCTCTTAAGTACTTCTAGGAGACAAGATCAAGAAACTGAAGTTACACCAAATGGTGCTTTGTACCTAATAAGTTGGAAAGAATTTAAAAAAACACAAAAAATCTATTCAAACTCACAAAAAAGTTATGGTTTATTAATGAATCAAATGGACTCGATTGAAATTGAAACTAATCAAGACTTAGAATATGCACGTTTTCTCGTATCCAAAGGGTATTTTGATGTAAATGACTGGATGGAGGTCAAAAGTGCCTAGAAAAATATGTATTTTAACTGGCTCAAGAGCAGATTATTCACATCTATCACCTGTAATTGACGCAATTAATCTACATCCTGAGCTATTAATGCAACTGATAGTTACGGGTCAGCATGTTGATAAAAAATATGGAAGCACTTGGAAAAATATAAAAAATGACGGATATAAAATAACTAAGAAAATTGATATTCGGCTTGATTCTGACAGCCCTCTTGCAACCACTCAATCAATGGGGCGTGCAGTTTCACTGATTGCCAAAAATTTGTGTGAACTTGATCCTGATTTTCTTGTTCTACTTGGGGATCGTTTTGAAACTTTCTCTGCTGGAATTGCAGCACTAGTACTTAATATACCAATTGCCCATATCCATGGGGGAGAAGAGACGGAAGCTGCGTTTGATGATGCGATTAGACATGCCCTAACAAAGATTTCCCATCTACATTTCTGTGCTGCAAGGCTATACGCAAACAGAGTAAGACAAATGGGTGAAAACCCAAAAAGAATTCATTTAGTTGGTGCACCTGGTCTTGACCAATTAAGTACGATTAATTATTTAAATGCAGAACAGCTTTCTTCTAAACTAAAGATTGAACTAACGAATACGATTTTTGTTATTGGTTATCATCCCGTAACTTTAAAACCAAATGATACAAAAAAATCCATAAATGCGCTTATTAGTGCTTTAGAAGAGTTTAATAATACTATTTTAGTTTTTACTGGCGTTAATTCTGACCCAGGAAATAGTTCAATTAGTAAAATTATACATGAATTCGTAAAATTGAGTCCAAAGAATAGAATTTACATTAACACTATGGATAAAGAAAAATATTTAAGTTTAATGAAAATATCTAAAGTTGTAATTGGTAATTCGTCCGCGGGACTCATTGAAGCACCAGCTCTTGGGGTACCAACAGTAAATATTGGGGACCGTCAAAAAGGAAGAATTACTAGCTCTTCTGTAATTAATTGTTTAGAGGAGAAAGAAGAGATATTTAAAGCTATCAAAACAGCAGTTAGCCATGAGTTTCAACAAAAAACAATTAAATCAAAGAATTTTGAAGTCGGTAATGCTTCAAAAAAAATTGCAGAAATTCTAGCTAATGAAAAGATAGAAGGAATTACAATAAAGTCCTTTCATGATCTAAACTGGGATAAAAAATGAAAGTATTGCATAAAGGAACTCAGGCCTACAATAATGCAAAAGAGATTATACCTGGGGGTACTCAGTTGCTATCTAAACGCCCTGAAATGTTTTTACCCAATGGATGGCCAGTTTATTACGAAAGAGCTAAAGGAATTACAATAATAGACCTTGATGGAAATAGCTTCAAAGATTTCTCAATTGGCGGGGTGGGTTCAACAGTTCTTGGTTATGCAGACCCTTACGTTAATGATGCTGTAAAGGAAGTTATCAAGAAGGGTTCGATGAGTACTCTAAATGCCCCTGAGGAAATTGAGTTGGCTAAAAGACTGATATCAATTCATCCATGGTCCGATATGGCTAGGTTCTGCAGATCAGGTGGAGAGGCAATGGCAATTGCTGTTAGAATAGCAAGAGCGTACACAGGTAAATCCAAAGTAGCATTTTGTGGATACCACGGCTGGCATGATTGGTATCTTTCAGCAAATATCTCAAAATCTGAGGCACTTGACGGACACTTATTACCGGGTCTTGAACCGAATGGAGTTCCAAGACAACTTGTGGGTTTAACTTATCCTTTTGCTTATAATGATGTGAGTGGATTACATAAAATTATTACTGAACATGGCAATGATCTTGCAGCAATTATTTTGGAGCCCTCAAGGAGTGAATTACCAAATAAGACTTTTTTAAATAATGTAAAAGACGCTGCAGAAAGTGCATCAGCAGTTTTAATCTTTGATGAAATCACATCAGCATTTAGATTGAACACTGGTGGAATTCACCTAACGGTGAATACAAGCCCAGATATAGCTGTTTTTGCAAAAGCTCTTGGAAATGGTTATCCCATCTCAGCAGTTATTGGTAAAAGAAAAATAATGGAGGCAGCTCAAAGTACCTTTATTAGCTCGACAATGTGGACAGAGCGTGTTGGCCCAACTGCAGCAATTGCAATGATAGAAAAGCATAAAGAACAAAATATACCTCAAAAATTGATCTCGACTGGTTCATCTATAAAAAAGATTTGGGATAGTGCGGCCAAAGAAAATGGCTTAGAGATAAATATAAGCGGAATAGATCCTCTAGCAACTTTATCATTTTCAGGAAAATACTCAATAGAGCTTATGACCTTATTTACACAAGAAATGTTAGATAGGGGTTTCCTCTCAGGTAAATCCTTTTATGCTATGGGGTCCCATACTGAAAAAGATATCATCGATTATGGTATTGCATGTAAAGAAGTATTTAAAGAAATAGCTTTGGCCTTAAATTCAGATTTACTCTCTAAAAAAATCAGAGGTCCTCTAGCTCATTCAGGTTTTAAGAGGTTAATATAGATTATTAATTTAAAATATTTTTTTCTTGATTGCATCTTAATGCCAGAGTTAGAATAAGATTTTATAGATCATTATGAGAAAGCCGGAAGACCGGCATGCAAATTTATCTTCCTATTGCCGAAATGTCGGTAAATATATTTTTAATCTTAGGGATGGGCGCTTCAGTAGGTGTGCTCTCTGGACTATTTGGTGTTGGCGGGGGCTTCTTAATGACTCCCTTGCTTATTTTCATTGGAATACCTCCAACAGTTGCAGTATCTACAGAGTCAAATCAAATTCTTGCTAATTCAGTATCTGGGGTCCTAGCTCATTGGCGAAGAGGTAACGTGGATTTCAGAATGGGCTCAATATTAAGTGTTGGGGGCTTTGTGGGGTCTGTTGTAGGGGTCATAATTTTTCAACAACTTAGACAGATTGGTCAAATAGAATTAGTAATATCGTTATGCTATGTTTTCTTTCTTGGTATTATCGGCTGCTTTATGGGTTTTGAAAGCATCCAGAGTATAATTAATAAGAATAAAATTTATGGCGCTGGCAAGTTATGGACGATGAAAAAGCCACTGCGTCAAAAATGGATAAGAAACTTACCCTTTAAAATCAAATTTAGAGAATCAAAACTATATATTTCCGCAATTCTTCCTATAACTATCGGCTTTATAGTAGGTATTTTAGCTGCAATAATGGGCATAGGTGGCGGGTTCGTGATGGTGCCTGCAATGATATATCTTCTTGGCATGCCAACAAATGTTGTTGTTGGAACATCATTATTCAATATTATTTTTGTGACCGCAAACACTACATTTCTTCAAGCAACCATAAATCAAACCGTTGATATTGTTTTAGCTGTTTTACTTTTATCTGGAGGTGTAATTGGTGCGCAGATTGGAGCAAGATTGATTTCAAAAATACAAAATGAATACCTAAGGGGCCTTTTGGCTATTATTGTTATAATTGTATGTGCAAAGCTTATTGCAGACTTAATTGTTTCTCCATCCGATAATTTTTCTTTTGGTATAGTTAATAAATGAAAAAAAAACCTAATCTAATATTTATCATAACTTCGTTAATACTATTAAACATAAATATAAAATATACAAATGGACAAACAATACCCTTAGTTGCAGATCTTTCGGAACATCTGGTAGCAATAAGTACTGGCTTTGAAGGTAGTAACGTACTTCTATTTGGTTCTACAGACGGTACTGGAGATGTAGTTATAATAATTAGGGGCCCTACAGAAACAAAAAAGGTTCTAAGTAAGAAGAAACTTGGTCCAATTTGGGTAAATACTAATGAAATTATTGTTGAGAATGTCCCCTCTTTTTATCGTGTTGTAAGCATAAGACCTCCTAAAGACTTTATTCCTGATCAAATTCTCAAAAGATATCAAATAGGTTTAGAAAATCTAAAATTTGAATTTAAGGATGATGAAATTTCAGAGGATAAAAAAAGAGAATATAAGAATGCAATAATCCGCCTCCAAATGGAAACTGGTAAATACCAAGAAGACAAAGGAAATATATCTCTTCTTGCGAACAAACTGTTTAGAACTGAACTATCATTTGCCTCTAATGTTCCTACGGGTACTTATTTAGTTGAAGTTTACCTGATTCGAAATAATGAAGTTATTAGTGCAGAAATAATACCGTTAAGTGTATCAAAAATAGGAATTGGAGCGGAAATATACGATTTTGCGCAAAAAGTTTCTGCAGCTTATGGACTATTTGCTATTATAATAGCAATCATGGCTGGTCTATTTGCTGAGGCTGCCTTCAGAAGAATATAGGTCAGGAGCATCAAAAATGTGTGCAGAAAAGAACCAAAAAAAGACTTTTCTCATTGTCGTTGATGACAGTTTAGAACTAAATGCGGCTCTAAATTTTGCTTGCAAACGAGCAATAGATACTAATGGAAAAGTTGCTCTATTCCATGCAGTAGAACTTTCAGACTTTCATCATTTTGCAAGTATAGCAGAATTAATGGAAATAGAGGCAAGGTCAGAGGCAGAAAAATTGATACAAAGAATAGCAGCTGACGTACAAAAACAGACAAACCAAATGCCTATTCTTTTTTTGAGACAAGGTAAAACAATAGAACAGCTTCTTCACTTGATTAACGAAGAAAAAGATATAGGTGTGCTAGTATTAGGTGCAAGGATGGGAGAAGAAGGGCCAGGCCCAATCGTTACCGCTGTCTCAGGTCAGCTGGCTGGAAAAATATCCTTGCCCGTTACAATCATACCTGGCAATTTGACTATAGATGAAATAGAAACCTTAACATAGCTATTAACATAATTTGGAATATAAGATGTTCATACAAACAGAAGATACCCCTAACCCACAGACTCTGAAATTTCTTCCTGGGAAAGAAGTAATGAATAATAATGTTATGGAGATTACTAATAATTCTGAAGCATTGGCCTCTCCACTGGCTAAAAGAATTTTTTATATAGAAGGAATTAAAAGTATTTTTTTAGGAAGTGATTTCATTACTGTAACCAAAGAGTCTAATGCAGAATGGCAAGTAATAAAACCTCTAGCCCTTGCAGCAATAATGGACCACTACATGTCAGGAGAACCAATTCTTTCTAGCAATTCAGTTAACCAAACTGATGAAGAAATTATTTATGATGAACTTGTTGATAAACAAGTAATTGATCAAATCACAGAGCTAATTGAAACAAGAGTTAGGCCTGCTGTTGCGCAGGATGGAGGAGATATTACTTTCAAAGGTTTTAAAAATGGAGTTGTTTATTTACATATGAGAGGGGCATGTGCAGGTTGTCCAAGTTCAACAATTACGCTAAAGAATGGAATTGAAAATATGCTCAAACACTATATACCCGAAATAGAAAGTGTCGAGGCAATCAATTAGTCTACTGATTATTAATGTGAAACCTTATGAACAAAACTGAAATAAATGAAAAATTATTTGTAAATGCCAGAACACACCATGAGTGGACGAACAAAGCAATAGAAGAAGATACTTTAGTTAAACTATACAATCTCGTTAAGTTAGCGCCAACATCAGCAAATTGCTCACCAGCAAGATTTTTATTCATTAAATCAGAAGAGGCAAAGGAAAGACTTAAGCCTGCTATATCAGAAGGAAATATAAATCAAACAATGTTAGCTCCCGTAACGGCAATAATTGCGTATGATCTTAAATTTTATGAGCATCTAGATTTCTTATTTCCAAAATCAGGAGCAAGGTCCTGGTTTATAGGAAGTAAGGACCTTATAATGGAAACTGCATTTAGGAATAGCTCGCTGCAAGGAGCTTACCTTATTCTTGCAGCACGCGCGCTCGGCTTGGACTGTGGACCTATGTCTGGCTTCGACAAAGAGTTAGTCAATAAGGAATTCTTGAATGATAATAAATGGGAAGTAAACTTTCTGTGCAACCTTGGCTACGGAAATATTAATTCTCTTAAAAGTAAGCTTCCTCGACTCAATTTTAATGATGCATGCAAAGTATTATAGTCCTTCTCTTCTAATGAATCCAATTGCATTATAAACCTCTTTCATTACTGGCTTAGCGATAAGGGAGGCTTTTTTTGCTCCATCATACAATATCTTATCTAACTCTTGGGAATCTTCCATAAGCTCAATAATAACTTGTCTTATCGGTGAAATCTCATTTATAAGTATTTCAGTCAGTTCAGTCTTGAAATGAGAGAAGCCACTCGAAGAAAATTTATCTATAATTAATTCAATTGTATGACCTGAAATTGATGAATAAATATTTATTAGATTTCTAATCTCAGACCTTTCTTCTAATTCCATTTCATTAACAGGGAACCCACCTGAGTCAGTTTTTGCTTTTTTAATTTTATCACTTATTAAATCATTACTATCAATAAGATTTATTCTAGTCATATCCGAAATATCGGATTTAGACATTTTCTGATTACCGTCTCTCAAACTCATAACGCGAGTAGCTGGTCCCTGAATAATAGGCTCAGGTAGGGGAAAAATTAGTGAACCCATATCAGTATTAAATTTCTGTGCAATGTCTCTTGTTAGCTCAAGGTGTTGTTTTTGGTCTTCGCCTGTGGGAACATGAGTTGCTTTATACAAAAGAATATCCGCCGCCATAAGATTAGGGTACACCATAAGACCAGAGGATACCTTTTCACGGTTCTTCCCAGCCTTATCCTTGAACTGTGTCATACGATTTAGCCAACCAATCCTTGAAACGCAATTAATTATCCAAGCTAATTCAGAATGTTCTGGTATATGACTTTGAATAAATATTGTACTTTTTTTAGGGCAAACACCTGAAGCAATCATCCCTGCCAAGACTTCCCTACTTGCTGTAGTTAAATCATCAAATTTCGGCCAAGTTGTAATAGCATGTAAGTCTACAATACAAAAAAAGCACTCACTATCATTATTTAAGTTTACCCAATTCTTTATTGCCCCTAAGTAATTACCCAGGTGAAGATTTCCTGTTGGTTGTATACCAGATAAAACTCTATTTTTTTTTATTTCTGTCATTCAATAAATTTTCAAATATAATTATTTATTTCGTGCCGTAAGATTTTTAAACTCATTCATATTGAGCCCACCTGTAAGAATAAGTGAACTAGCATATGAAATTAAACCTATCAATATTAATAGAATTAGAAGTAAAGTTCTACGAAACTCATCTATAAGCATCGGATTATTTATATCATAGAAAATGCCAAATTCACTGAGAAAATATTTAAGAGAAAGGAAAACTACCCCGCCCATAACAGCGGATGAAAAAATAATCCTCGGAACTCTATAATAGAATCGATCATCTAATATTAATTGTTTCCTTTTATTTAGTATAAATGCAAGTAATATTGCGTTGAGCCAAGAAGAGAGTGAAGTTGCTAAAGCTATTCCCACGTGTCCAAATGGGTACATTAATATTATATTAAGTAATATATTTACAACCATACATAATGCAGCAACTTTGAATGGTGTAGATGTATCATGTCTGCTAAAAAAACCAGGTACAATTGCTTTAATTAAAATATATGCTGGAAGACCACTAGAGAATGCTATTAAGGCAGTTGCAACTGCATCTCTGTCAAGAGAGGAAAATAGTCCTCTCTCAAAAATTGTGGAGATTATTGGGAAAGAAAGAATAAAAATCCCTATTGACGCAGGAATAGATAACATTAAACCAAGTTCTATAGCTCTATTCTGAGACTCTAAAGCTTGCTCTGCTTCTCCACTTTGAATCTTTTGCGATAGTAAAGGTAATAAGGCTACTCCAATACCAACACCCACAACCCCTATCGGAAGCTGATTAACTCTATCAGCAAAATATAACCAAGATACAGCACCCGCAGATACTAGAGTTGCGATTAATTTGTCTACTATCAAGTTTATTTGATATAGGCCTGCACCAAAAGCTAATGGAAGTATCTTTTTTAACAACACCTGTATTCGCTGGGTAAATCTTGGTCTTATAAATTTTATAGAAATACCAAGATTCCGTAAAAATTTATACAGCCAAAGAAACTGAAATAAACCAGTAATCAATAATCCCCAACAAAGAGTTATTGCTATATTAAAATTATTCATAATTGCAAACACTAATGATAAAATTAAAGTAACATTCAAAATTATTGGAGTTGATGCAGCTGCGGCAAATTTCCCAAAAGCATTTAACACCCCTGATTGAAGAGAAACTAAAGAAATAAAGAAAAGATAAGGAAAAGTAATCCTTGCTAATTCAGTTGTGTACTCAATTTGATTTGGAATAGATAAAAAACCAGGAGCAATAATAATAATTAGCAAAGGCATCGCAATAATAATAATAGAAATAAAAACCAAGAGAATACAAACAAGCAAGGAAAAGACTTCTTCTACAAACCTTATTGCCTCTTCCTCTCCAGATTTTTTTAATACTGAGTTAAATAAAGGTACAAAGCCTGCAGTGAAGGCTCCCTCTGCAAATAGGCGCCTGAAGATATTAGGGAAAAGAAATGCAATGAGGAATGCGTCTGCAACTATACCTGCACCGAGATATGCCGCAAACAGTATATCTCTTAAAAGCCCTATCAGTCTACTAACCATTGTTAGAGAACTGACTGTGGTGAAAGCCCGCATGAATAAATAAGTTCTCTTCATATACTATCTTTACTGGTTTTAAAATTCATTTTAAATATCTACATGGTCAATTACAGTTATTAAATTAATAATTTTCCTTTGCATTTACATCTTGAAGAGATGAGTTATTTGGCTTATCGAGGATATAAAGTAAAGACTCTTTGATTTCATTTAACTTATTTTCATCTTTAATTTTCATTCCAAAAATATCTTTAATATAAAAAACATCAACTGCATTTTCACCATAGGTAGAAATATGTGCCGATAGTATCTGGATTCCCATTGATGAGATCAAGCTTGTAACTGAATATAATAAACCTGCTCTATCATTAGAATTGATTTCTATCACACTAGAGTACTTAGATGCATCATTATCAATAATTACGCGGCTAGGTGAATTAAAAGCTAAACTGATATTTTTATTGATCAAGTTAGTTGATTTGCTCAGCTCATGACTAACATTTACTGTGTCTCCTAATGCTTGAATAATACGCTTCCTAACTTTCTCGCTTCTTGATTTATAGTCAATCTCACTTGGAAATAGACCAGAAACTGTAAAAGTATCTAGGGCCATGCCATTCGATAAAGTTTGTATTCTAGCATCAAGGATTGTGCATCTTACTAAAGAAAGAGTTCCAGCTATTTTAGAAAATAGTCCTATGTGGTCTGGAGCATAAACAAGCATTTCTACATTTGATGTTCCCGATAACTCTTCAAAGGAAATAATAATCTTTTTATCATCTGAATTGGCCTTATTAATAATTTTAGCATATCTTAAGTGCGACTCTATATCGTAACTTAACCAATATTTTGGAGTTCCCAGTGCCAAAAACTCTTTAATATCTTTAGACGTCCATTCGAATAAGCGCTCGCTGATTTCTTTTTTTATTTTATTTATTTTGACATGAGTACCATCAGAGTCATCAATACCAGATAAGTATAAAACTGAGTTGTTATATAAATCATGAAGAAGCTGCCCCTTCCATTCATTCCATACATTCGGACCTACAGCCTTGATATCAACTGATGTAAGTACATACAGTAAATTCAGTCGTTCAAGAGATTTCACTTCATTACAAAAGTTTCCTAATGTTTGCTGATCATCTATATCCCTTTTGAATGCAGTATTACTCATTAGTAAATGATACCTTACTAGCCAGGAGACTGTCTCAACTTCATCTGAATCTAAGCCAAACCTTGGGCAAAGCTTTTTTGCAATTTCCGCTCCGATTACTGAATGATCACCGCCTCTTCCCTTGGCAATATCATGTAAGAAGACTGCAACGAATAATGTGCGTCTAGAGTATAAGTTTCTTAAGATTTGAGATTGAATAGGCATCTGTATAGCTAATTTCCCCGCTTCAACATCTTGTAATAATCCTATAGCTCTTATTGTATGCTCGTCAGTTGTGTAAACGTGGTACATATCAAATTGCATTTGAGCAACAACCTTTGCATAATCTGGGCAAAATCGTGATAGAAAACCGGTTTCGCTCATTAGCCTAAGTATTGATTGATTATTAATTTTTGAGGAAAGTATATTAATAAAAATACGATTTGCTTCTGGGTCATCCCGTAGCTGTTTAATGCAGCCTAGGTTGCGGTTAATTAATTTTAGCATATTAGGGTGGATATTAAGTTTATGTGTGAGTGAGAGTTCAAAGATTTTGATTAGCTTTATAGGATCTTTAATAAATTCATCACCAGACTTAACAGAAATACTTTTACCCGATACATGGAAACCTTCAAGATTACTTCTTTTGAAAAATCCAAACAAACTAATAGTGCCTTTCTCTTGCCCTCCCTCAAGAATTACGTTTAAAATCAGCCCAGTTAACTCTCCAACTTCCTTGGCGATAAGATAATAGTGTTTCATGAATCTTTCCACAGCGCGAACACCTTTCCTATCCTTGTAGCCCATTAATCCAGAAATTTTGCTCTGTAAATCAAATGTAAGCCTATTGTCTGATCGTTGTGTTAAATAATGAATATGAACTCTTACGGTACAAAGAAAATTTATACACTTCAGAAACTTTCCTTTGTCATTCTCATCAATAAAACCTTCTTCTGCAAAATCATGTATAGTCCTAGTTTGGTAAACATAATTTATAATCCAAACTAATACTTGAAGGTCCCTTAATCCCCCTTTGTATTCTTTAACATCCGGCTCTAAAATATATCTACTATCCCCGTGCTTTAAATGCCTATTATTTCGCTCATCTAATTTTGATTTAATAAATTTTTTATTCTTTTTTTCTAATGTCAGCTTTCTAAATCTTCTATAAAACTCTTCATATAAGCTTTGATCACCCCAAAGCCATCTTGATTCAAGAAGACTAGTAAGTATTGTCATATCATTTTTTGCGTGTTTAATATTCTCATCTATAGTCCTTACCGCATGACCGACTTTTAATCCTAAGTCCCATAAAATATAAAGAATATATTCAACTAATTGTTCAGTGAAAGGTGTATGTTTGTACGGTAAAAGAAATAACAAATCTAGATCTGACTCAGGGGCTAATTCCTGACGACCAAACCCTCCCAAAGCAACTAATGATAACTTATCCCCTTTAGTTTTTATTCCGTAATTAAAGATATTATTAGAAGTGAAGTCAAATATTACCCTTATAAGCTGATCATGCAAAAACGACATCTCTCTGATAGTTTCAACACCAGAGCTTTGATGGTCTAGAAACCTTTTCTTTATAACACCGCGTCCGAATTCAAGAGCATTTTTTAATTCAGACAAAAATATTTTTCTAGACTCCCTAGAATTAGTATTTATTGTTTTTTCTTCAAGTCTTTGAAGCAAAGTAACTCTTTCTATTATTTCTCTAGGTGATTTAATGTTTTTATTCATCTAATCTTCTCTTTAAAGAGTATAATTTATCTAAAGCCTCTTTTGGTGAGATATTATCTAAATCAATATCGCTTAAGGCGATTATAAAATCAGAATCCATAGATTTCTTAACATCCTTACTTTCAAATAATTTTAGCTGAGCGTCGCTAAAGTAATTATCTAAATCCTTATTTTCAATATCCGTCAAGATTTTTTCTGCACGGTTTACTACCTCTTTAGGGAGTCCAGCTAAACGAGCTACATGTATTCCGTAAGATTTATCAGCAGAACCTTTTTGAACCTCATGTAAAAATATTATTGAATTTTTCCACTCCTTCACTCTCATGTGATAAAGGGAAATCTCATTTAATTTTTCTGATAGGGTTGTTAATTCATGATAATGTGTTGCGAATATTGTTCTACAACCAATCTTGTTGTGCAAGTACTCTAGGCAAGACATGGCAATTGATAGACCATCATAAGTTGCTGTACCTCTACCAATTTCATCA
>NZGX01000056.1 GCA_002691085.1 Rhodospirillaceae bacterium
TTTTAATAATTATATTATAAACTTACTTTATCTATGGTAATCTATATTTTATATCTTCAGAAACTGCCAAAAAACACATAAATCAAAGAATAATTATTTATTTTTTTTATTATAAATCAAAAAGGTTAAAAAGTATTCTTTTTCAATGCCTTATAAAGGTAAGAATCACTTGCGAACCGTTAGCGTATGGACTAAGGTTTTGTTACTTCCTTATTATTTTATAAGGACGTGGGCTAAATTGACTATTTAAAAACAGTTGGGGAGCTTATATAGCTATGGATAAAATGTTACTTCTTAATCCAGCAGACTACGTTGGTGTTAGTTTTTGGATTATTTCTGCTGCAATGGTTGCAGCAACATTCTTCTTTTGGGTTGAAAGAGATCGTGCAGTAGGAAAGTGGAAAACTTCACTTACAGTTGCAGCAATGGTTACAGGTATTGCAGCTATTCACTACTTCTATATGCGTGAGGTTTGGGTCGGAACTGGTGAGTCACCAATAGTGTTCCGTTATGTAGATTGGCTCCTAACCGTTCCTCTTCAAATCATTGAATTCTACTTAATTCTTGCTGCTATTGCAGTAGTCTCATCCTCTCTTTTCTGGAGACTATTAATTGCTTCAGTAGTAATGCTTGTTGCAGGATACCTTGGTGAAGTTAGCGCTATGGGATCTGGAGAGTCAAATACACTTTGGCTTTGCTTTGTCATCGGGCTTGCTGCTTGGTTTTACATCATCTATGAAGTCTTCTCTGGAGAAGCTAGTAAGATTAATGCTAGCCAGGGGACCGCTGCTTCACAAACTGCGTTTGGAGCATTAAGGATGATTGTTACAGTAGGTTGGGCAATATATCCGCTTGGTTACCTCTGGGGTTATGCCGGTGGCGGTGACGCAGCTGCATTAAACATTATCTACAACTTAGCAGATTTTGTTAACAAGATTGCATTTGGTGTAGTCATTTGGGCAGCAGCTACTTCTTCGTCCGAATAATTAAGTAACCTTTTTTAATTTTTAGATTAGCGGGTAATTTCTATTGAATTTAGAGTTACCCGCTTTTTTAGGTTAATATGGATAATTTAACTAACCTTAAGGCAGAACTCCAAACTCGCTTCTCCTCGGTTTTACCTAAGCAAGGCCATGAGCTTCATGAAATTGCAAAATTCCATTTCAAAGACTTTGGTAAACTTATAAGGGGTAGTTCTGCATTAGCTATTTCTAATGCGGTTAATTTAAATTTTGAAGCTTCAATTAATTGGGCATTATCTGTAGAACTTTTACATAATGCATCATTGGTTCATGATGACGTATGTGACAAGGACTCACACAGAAGACACCATCTAACAGTATTTGCAGAATTTGGTTCTCCATTAGCAATTTGTTTTGGAGATTGGTTAGTAGCAAAAAGTTTTGAACATGCTGTTATATCAATAAACAAAGCAGATAAAAAATCTAATGATGCAATAATTTTACTTTCATCAGTAATGGCAGATTTATCAAAAGGGCAAGCTAGAGAGTTTATCGGTGAACCGGTTTTAGATTGGGATAGTTATAGCAATCTTGTTAACGGCAAAACTACTCCTCTTCTCGCTGCTGCTATAGAAGGCCCTTTTTTATTAGCAGAAGCGGATGATCACTTGGATGATATTCGTAACATTATTCAAGCTTTGGGTATGAGTTATCAGATTTCAAATGATATACTAGATGTTTTGGGTAAAGATGGGTCTTCAATGGCATTTAATGACCTAATGAGAAAAGCTCCTAATGCAGTTTCAATAACTTATAGAAATAAACTAAAAAACGGTCATAAAATTAATTTTGATAAATGGATGAATAATATTAATTTAGATTCTTCTATCAATTGGTCAAAAGAAATTAAAAATAATGGAGCCTTAGAAAGTTGTATAAGAAAATTGAATCACTACCTCCAAATATCTCATCATTATCGCTCTAAATTACCAGATGCTCTTCAAGATGCTCTGTTACCTATCGTCACTTATCTTGAAAGTACATCAAAAGATATGTGTCCGACTTATAAAAAATTATAGAGCATCAAGTGTTGAATAGTGCTCAAAACGCCAAAGTTTTAGTAATTGGTGGTGGGTTTGGTGGAATGGCAGCAGCATTGCGATGCAGGTCATTAGGCTTCGACGTTACAATAATTGATAGGCTGCCGAAATTAGGTGGAAGAGCTCAAGTTTTCACAATTGATGGTTTCAAACATGATGCAGGTCCTACAGTTATAACTGCACCTTTCTTATTTGAAGAACTTTTTTCTCTTTTTAATGAAAATATTCATGACCATGTATCATTTGTTCCTCTAACGCCATGGTATAGATATGTATTTCATAATGGACAAACTTTTGACTATGGCGCAGATGAAAAATTATTAGCTAAAGAAATTGGCAAGTTCAGTCCTCAGGATATAAACAACTATCATAATCTTGTAGAAGCATCTAAAAAGATTTTTGACATTGGCTTTACGAAACTTGCTCACAAACCATTTCTTAGCGTTAACTCAATGATAGAGCAACTCCCACATTTGATTAATTTAAGAGCTGATAAAACAGTAAGTGAATTTGTAAAAAAATATATTAAGAATCCTTTTTTACAAAGAGCATTTTCAATTCATCCCTTACTTGTCGGAGGAAACCCATATTCTACAACAAGTATTTATTCTCTAATACATTATCTTGAAAAAAAATGGGGGATACATTTTTGCATGGGTGGAACTGGTCGTCTAGTTGAAGCGCTTACAGAATTAATGGTTAAACAAGAAATTAATATTAAAACAAATACAGAAGCAACCCAGCTAAATATTAAGAATGGCATGGTTGATGGTGTTATCCTGAATGACGGAGAAAAAATTAAATTCGATTATGTAATTTGTAATGCGGATCCTCCAATTGTTTATAAGAAATTATTAAGAAATAGCGTAACTCCATCACTAGGTATTAATAAATGGCTACCTGAAAGATATACAAAGTATTCTATGGGATTATATGTTTTATTTTTTGGAACAAAAAAACAATATCCAAATGTTGCTCATCATACTATTTGGTTAACCCATAGATTCAAAGAGCTACTAAATGATATTTTTGAAGGGAGAGCTACTGATGATTTCTCACTATATATCCATAGACCCACAGCAACAGATTCTTCATTTGCTCCAGACGGCTGTGATAGTTTTTATGTTCTATGCCCAGTACCTAATCTAAAAACATCAATTAATTGGGAAACTGAGGGAAAGAAATTAAGAAATAAAATTGTAAATGCATTATCAAAAACAATACTCCCTAATTTAGAAAAGTATATTACTGGAGAAAAGTGGATGACACCCATAGATTTCCAAGAGACATACCTTTGTGAACATGGTGCAGGTTTTTCAATAGCGCCAACTCTAACACAATCAGCATGGTTCAGATATCACAACCAAGATAAGAAATTAAAGAACCTGTTTTTTGTTGGAGCTGGAACACATCCAGGTGCTGGTCTTCCTGGGGTAATAAGTTCTGCGAAAGTGGTAGAATCACTAATTAAGAATCAAAACTAATCTATAATGATAATAAGTAATAAAACTAGTAAAGTGATAGTATTAGAAGAAATTATTGAAAAAGATGCTAATGATATACTAGCAAGATACGGTAAATCATTTCACTGGGCACGGCGCTTCTTAGGCACTAAAGCCAGTGATCAATCAACAAGCTTATATGCTTTTTGCAGATACCTTGATGATATTGCAGATAACGAGAATAATCTCGACAAATTATTAAAAGTAAAAAATTTCCTTATTAAACAAGATAAAACATATTCTATTCACCCTTATGTAGATTCTTTTGTAAGACTCTCTAAGGAAATAAATATTCCTAAATATGTACCGCAGGATTTACTTTCTGGCTTAATAAGTGATCAGGGTGAAGTTTTAATTCCCAATGAAGCTAGTTTAATAAGGTATTCTTACCAAGTTGCAGGTACAGTTGGGCTCATGATGGCTTCGGTACTAGGAGCAAGTAATCAAAAGTCCCTAGCATTTGCTATTGATCTAGGAATAGCTATGCAGCTAACAAATATAGCAAGAGATGTTCTTGAAGATGCGAGCAATAATCGACGTTATCTGCCTGGTACTTGGTGTAACAATATAGGGCCAAAAGAAATTCTTGATTGTGCTAAAAAGATAGAAGAAAAGGAAACCGCTAATATCTCTTCAGCCATAAACCGTGTACTTATTTTGGCAGAGAGATACTACCAGTCAGGTATAACTGGGTTAAGATATCTTCCTATACGTAATCACTTAGCTATTGGAATTGCCGCCATTGTTTATAGACTTATTGGAAGAAGGTTAATGAAACAAGGTACTAAGTGGTGGAATGGGAGAGAAGTTATTGGTTCAGGAAGAAAAGTAACTCATTCATTCCTAGTAATGACAACTCTTATTAGTAGATTTAAGAAATACCCTCTTCATAATGTTGATCTACATATTCATCTGAGGGAGTTTTTAAATGAGTCTACATAATGAAAATAATTTTAATTCTTACCCTACAGCAATTATTGGAGCAGGTTGTGCCGGCCTATCTCTAGCTTATAAACTAATTGGTTCTCAACAAGTTCCACTGACAATATTAGAAGCTGTAAAATCACGTAAAGAACACATATGGGCTTTTTGGGATGATGGAAATAAGGATTTAGAAACTGCAAATGCCTTAGCAATTAAAAGTTGGAATAAATGGTCTATAAAGACCAAACTTGAAAATGTAACTCTTAGTGGAGAAAAGTTTAAATACACTGCATTATCATCCTTAAGGTTTGAAAATTATCTTAAAGAAAAAATTAAAAATGAAGGGTTTCATATTTTAAATGGTTTTGTTAGCAAAATTAAACATCATAAAGGGAGGAAAATATTAGTTTTAAAGGATGGTAGAGAAATAATTGCAAAAAATATTTTTGATAGTAGACCTCCAAATGTAATGAAGGGAGCAATGTATCAGCATTTCGTTGGTTGGAATATTGAAACATTGCTTCCTTCATTCGATAAATCCGAAGCTATTTTAATGGATTTTAGAGTGTCACAAGATAAGGGGATACACTTTATATATTTGTTACCTTTTACTAATCGAAAAGCTCTTATTGAATCAACAGTATTTTCAAATACAATTCTCCCTAATGAGTGGTATGAAAAACAAATTAAAAAATATCTTAAAGATAATTATCCTAATTCTGAATGGAAAATTATAAATAAAGAAAAAGGAATAATACCTTTAACAAATCTAGAAAATAAAATATCAATGGGAATTCCTATTGGAATGAATGCTAATGCAATGCGTGTATCGTCAGGATATGCTTTTGCACAAATACAAAAACAAATTTCACATTTAGTAAAGAGTCTGGCTCTTACTAAAAAAGGTTACAAAATAAACCCAGGTTCATCTTATTTAGAACAGTTAATGGATAAGATATTTTTAGATGTATTAAAAAATAATAATAATAAAGCTCCTGAAATATTTTTAAATATGTTTAAAAGTCTTAATGGTGATGAGTTTGCAAGATTTATGAATGGTTACAGTTCTCTTTGGGTAAAAGGAAAAATAATCAATGCACAAGAGAAAAATATTTTTATAAAAAGTGCTCTAAAAGTTTTGTTTACATGATCGCTGAAAAAATTCTACCAATAATAATAATACTTTTTGTAGGCCTTCCTCATGGTGCTGCAGATATATTAATAGCAAAACGTCTATTCAGGGATAGCTATTTTCATATTTTATTTTTTATTTTGGCTTACTCATTAATTGCACTTATAGTTGGTATTATATGGTTAATAATACCAACTATAAGCCTCCTTCTTTTTCTTTTAATTTCAATTGGCCATTTTGGGTTAATGGATACTTATAAAACCAGATCTCTTCCATTTAGATATGTAAGGGCCGGATTGTATGGTTTTACTCCTATAATCATTCCACTAGTTTTTCATACAAATGAAGTAAATTTACTTTTCTCGTTACTCTTATTTTCAAATAACTTTGAAATAATTAACTATATTCTCTTTTTATTTCCTTTGTGGATTATTGGAAATTTAGTATTTTTGTATAAGGGAGGAATAGAGACTAAATTTGAATTATTAGAAATATTTCTTATATCCATAGTATTAATAATATTACCTCCTCTTTGGGGTTTTGCATTTTACTTTTGCATAATTCATTCATCTCGTCATAGTATTAATGTTTTTTTCACTCTGGAAATATTATCAAAAACTGATTGGTTATCATTAATACTTATAATACTTGCAACTCTCCTATTTATTTTTTTAGGTGCGTATTTATTTTCGACTAACAACTTCGATAACAGTCTAATAAGATTAACATTTATAAGCTTAGCAGCCCTAACTATCCCTCATATAATTCTAATTGATTTTTATAAAGGTTTAACACTAATTAGTAAGAAAATTTCTTAGAATATTTAATATATTAGGTTTCTTTTTCCATATTACTTTTTAGCTTTGACGAAAATGCAAGAGTAATAAAAAACATGCTAAACATACTAACTAATACTATAATCTTTTGAATTATTACCTGCCGAACTAATTCATCAACGCCATCAATTGGGCTTCCGCTAAGTATTTCGTATGCAACATATAATACTGTCGATAACATACATGTTAAAATTGTATATAAATAGAAGTTTTTAATATTACTTCTAAATAAAACAATAGCGTAAAAAAATGTTGCTGGAACTAAAAAACGAAATGCATAAATAGCTAGAAAAATATGTTCTTCAACATAAAGATCATGAGGAGTTAATCCAACTCCGGAAAAAAATAAACAACCAAAAAAAATAAAAATAGATCCAAGGATTGATAAATAATAATTTATTCTGTCTTCTATAAATATTTGAGGAATAAATAAAAAAGCTACACCAGCAAAACTAAATAATGATAAAGTAAAAGAAAAAAAGAATGATGATAAAAAATTTACATCCCCAGAACTTGTTTCGTAGGCCCCAAGATCACTTAAGAAGTTATGCGACAGGGAATAACCTTCTTGTGTAGGATCATGAAGATTCCCACCTGGATAAAATAGTATTGACATAGCTATACCAATAAAAAAAAATATTGATACAAACCTAATAAAATTTATTGCAAATTTTATCCACATTACAGCCATATTTAGATTTACCATAATAAAAAAGAGTATAATTAATTTCTTTTTACTAATCCATAATTTGAATTGTAACGTAAAGAAGTTATATTTTAACAAATTGGATGAAATAAATGTCAATAATACAATACATGTTGTTTCTGGATAAAAATCACCAAATATTAAGTCGTAAAGAAATAACTGACTTACTATTCCACATAAAACCTACTGACTTGTGACATTATAAAGAGACTGCTGTCTATGACCAGAATTAAATCACGTAGTAAAGAGATATATAATAGGATATTAAAAATTGATGAGATTCCTAACCTTTTGAAAAAGAAGTATAGCGTTAAAGTCAATAATATAAATACTGTTGATCCCACCAGATACGGTGACTGGGAAAAATCTGGGCGTTGTACTGATTTTTAAGATTCTATTATAGATTTA
>NZGX01000057.1 GCA_002691085.1 Rhodospirillaceae bacterium
TTAGACTCTCTAGCTCATCACGAAGACTTGTAGCGGTATCCTTTAAGAGTTTTATTTCGTCAGCAGAACGCTGAACTGCTTTCTGTACAGCTGCATCTTTTTCAAACCTTAGACTCTCTAGCTCATCACGAAGACTTGTAGCAGTATCCTTTAAGAGTTTTATTTCGTCAGCAGAAGTCTGAACGACTTTCTGTACAGCTGCATCTTTCTCAAACTGTTTATTCTCAAGCTGACTTCGTAATAAAGAAATTGTCTCATAAAGATGACGAATTTCAACCTGTGCTTCATTCAGCTTCGATTCTTCCTTTTTATCAAAACTTATTTTACTCATAGCAAGTTGTTAGACCTTAAAGTAACCTTAAATTTGAGAGCGAAAACTTAATTACTATATATTTAATAATATAATTTCTAAAACCACAACACTATAAAAATAATATCATAATTGCTCTATTTTAGTTTGTTAACTTTTTTAAATAAATCAATTAAACAAAACTGCATAGAGTATTTTTTTTTATTAAGAATTTCTTTAACCAACTGAAGTATCTTAATTTCTTTGGAAATAGTAGGATTTGCATTCTCTCATGAAGTTTATTCACAGCTTTAAGAGGCCTGACCATAACTTTAAATTCAGTAATTTTACCTTCTTCATTCCAACTTATAAGATCAATTCCATTGATATAGATTCCATCAACTTCTGTCTTAAATTCCAAAACAGCTGAATTATTACCAATTACTTCTTTTATGTATTCTAATGATTTATTTTCGTCTAAAACTTTACTTGCTGCCATTAAATAAGTTTTAGTTATATTTTTTCCTCTTTGCGGTGTATAAACGATTGGAGAGTAGAAAATAACATTCTCATCAAGTAAAGTATCTAATTTACTTAAGTCATGCGTTTTTACAACTTCATACCACTTTTGTATTGGATTCATTTAAAAATTACCTACTATTTCTAATCGTGAAAGTATACTAAAGCACCTTTTTATCAGTAATTTAAAATTACTGGTAGTTGATAGTAACATTATAGTTTATAAAAAAATTCTAGTCATATTTAGCAACTGNATAACTTAAATACTTTTTACCAGCGAGGATCAAATGAAAGGCTATATTGTTGGAGATCAACAGGGAATAGACTCTCTTAAATTTGTCGATATAGAAGAACCTAAATGCAAAGACAATGAGGCTATAATTAAATTTCACTCACATTCATTAAATTATAGAGACTACATGATTCTCAACCAATGGTATGGGGGCTTAAAGCCTGAAACTTTAATACCCTTGAGTGATGGTTCTGGAGAGATTGTCGAGATTGGTACAAGTGTCAAAGGTTTAAAAATAGGTGATCGAGTCTGTGTCAATTTCTTTTCTGATTGGGTTAATGGACCAATTCATCCGAAATATTTTTCTTCGGACCTGGGTGGATCAACAAATGGCACTCTGGTCGAATATGGATCTTTTCCTGCGCATGGAATAATCAAACTTCCTGATAATTTCACATATGCAGAAGGTGCCTGTCTCCCATGTGCCGGCGTAACAGCATGGAATACAATTGTTGAAGCTGGTAAAGTAAAAAAAGGGGCGAATGTTCTCCTATTGGGCACAGGCGGAGTATCAGTATTTGGAGTGCAAATAGCAAAGGCAATGGGGGCTAATGCAATTATAACATCTTCAAGTGATAAAAAACTTGAAATATTAGAATCACTAGGTGCTGATCACTGTATAAATTATAAAAGTAATAAGGAATGGGCAGCAAAAGTATTAGAAGCAACAAATGGTGTTGGTGCAGATATTGCAATAGAAACAGGTGGGCCCAATAGTATGGCACAAACATTTGAGTCTATGTCATTTAACGGCCTAATTGGTTTGATAGGGTTCTTATCCGGGAATTCTAATACGTCCTTAGACATGATGCCGTTAATAGGAAAAAATATTAATCTACGAGGTATCGCAGTTGGTAGCGTTGAAATGCTAGAAAAACTTTTAAGCTGTATGCAAAGTAAGTCGATTAAACCATATATTGGTAAGGAGTTTCAATTTGATGAAGCTAAAGAAGCCCTTACTTATATGGAATCTCAGTCACATATAGGTAAGATTGTAATTAACCATTAATCCATAAATAATAAATTAAAAAAATAAAATTACTCTTATGGTTTTTACACTAAGTATTTTAAGTCAATTAAGATGCTCCACACACTTCACCGATTATCATTTTTTTAAAAAGCTTTAACTGACTTTCATCCAAACTCTGGCTAGTCCACCAAGAAGCATGCTCATTTACGTCACGCTCTTTATCAATAACCAACCCCCACATTGGTGCTATTTGGTTAGGAATCATTGAGTAACGAATATCTGTAACAAGATGTTTCTCCTTATGATACCCCAAATAATCTTCCGAAAACCATCTAAACCTCTCGATATCTTTTGCTTGTTGGCTGTTTCTGTCAACCTCAGGTAAATGGTAATCAAAGTCAAAGACCTTAGTGCTACTACCTGAACACCAACTTGATGAATTCACTGTCCTAAATGCGTCAACAAAATAATTATCTTCATGCTTATAAATAGATTTCCACAAAATTAAGTTCCCAAATGAAGGCTTAAGGGTTAGGCGCTCAGCTTTATGACCTCTGGAATATGCAAGATCTTTTGCTGCTAAGAAAGTTCTTTCATATTGAACAAAACCTAAAAATAAATAAAAAGAAAACCATCCGACTGCACAAAAACTAAATATATTTTTCTTTCTTATGATTGCAATAACTATAAGAGTTACGATAGGAATTGTAAAAAGTGGATCGACTATCGATATATTATTCCATGCGACTCTCTCATCTGAAAAAGGCCAAAAGATCTGAGTGCCATAAGATGTGCAGGCATCCAGTAATCCATGAGTCGCATACCCAAAAAAACTTGCTTTATAAACAACCTTAAAGCTGATTGAATTTTTAAAAAGGGGGAAGGTGCAGGTAGCGACGATTAAAGAACCAAATGGAACAAAAATAAGTGAGTGAGTAAACTGTCTATGGTATTCAAGAAAAAAAATTGGGTCATCTGAAGATTGAATAAAAACATCAAGGTCAGGCGCTAATCCGGCCAGAAAACCAATCAACGTAATCTGTAAAAAGTTATTTTTTTTAGAAGTTGACTGAGCAAACGCTGCACCAACCGCACCTTGAGTTATTGGGTCCATAATAGGCAATTAATATTAATAGTGTTTAAAAAATTATAAGTTTACTTAGGTAGATTATTAATTCATTCCAGGCCTAAAGCTTTTTTTATGTTAGGTTTAAAATATGTATCTGGTTTCATGATTTTACCATGTGCGTTCTTTATAGATTTACCATCTACAAATTTACTCATGTTTGATTCTTTTACTTCTTTCCAAACAGAATCAAAATCAATACCGCAGCTGTTGCACATCCCCATAATGACCCAAACCATGTCTGCTAGACCATCAGCTACTTCTATCATATCATTATCTTTAAAAGCGGATAATGTTTCCTTGTATTCTTCAGTAATCAGATTCATATAAAGTTGAGACTGATCATTTTTGAGCTCAGGGGTAGTGGTAATCGATTGTTCTCCAGCAAGCATAAATTTTTCGACATCTTTTTGATAAGACATTTCTTACTCAAACCTTTCTATTTTAAAAACATTGACTTAAATTAAATTTAGTACAATATACCCCCTATGGGTATAAGATTATCAATTATACTATTCTTTTTTTTAGTCTCAAACAGCAGTGAATCGAGACCTATATCATATTCTGGCGGCTCAACACTAATGGCATTCTCAGATAATATGAAAAATTCAATCTATTACCATTTCTCTCCAACCTATAAATACTCCCTGGGAATAGAATCAATTGAAGATAAGTTTTTTGGCAATAATTACTTATACCTTAGATTAACATATCTTTTAAATCGTAAAAATACACAAAATTCTCAGAGAAATCTTTATTTCCAATCAGGGGTAAGCTCTAAAGGATTTGACAATATCTTTTATGGAATTCACGGTGATTGGGAAACTAGAAGGTTATTTTTTGGCTTTAATCTTAAACAAGTTGAGAACGAAAAAAAAGANTACTATGATCAATCTTACCAATTAGGATTTGCTCCCTACTTAGGAAATTATGGGGATCTTCACACTTGGGTAATGTTAAAAACAAAGAGGAATTCATTAAGGAGTGAGTGGTCAACTTACCCAGTATTAAAATTCTTTAAGGGAAATGTTCTTATGGAATTCGGGTATAATGATAAAACTGAATGGGATTTACATCTAATGTATAGGTTTTAGGAGGAGGAGATGAAAAGAACTTTTTTGATATTTGTATTATTTGCACCCTTATCATGGAGCGCTCATGCCCATGAACATATGAATCATACTACCACGCTAGAGCACAATGACCATAATCATGATCACCACCATGATCAATTGGTTATTGAAAAAAATGCAGAGGTGGATTCAGAGAGGTTTATTAAATTTATTGAAAATCTAACCGGATCACAAATTGCTGTTGTGAATGTTGAGGGTATGGTATGTGACTTTTGCGCAAGAGGTATTGAAAAAACTTTCATGAAGGACATAAATGTGAAAAGAATTGATGTGGACCTTAACCAAGGAAAAGTTTTAATTGCATATACTTCAGAAGCAGAAATTGATTTTAGTGATATTAAGCAAAAAATTTTATCAAACGGTCAAAATGCAACAGGAATGCAGATTATTAAATTATAAAAATTATGAATGATAAATCTNTTAATTTACTGACATTGTTTGCTTCATCGTCTTCGCTTATATGCTGTGCCATCCCAGCAATATTTATTACATTAGGTGCTGGTGCCGCTTTTGCAAATTTGATTCTTGTATTTCCATTTTTAATTATTCTCTCTAAATACAAAGTTTATATATCTGCTCTGACATTTATAATAATTACTCTTGCTGGTTATATAAACTACAAAGTATATCTGCTGCCCTGTCCAACAGACCCTGAATTAGGAAAAATCTGCATGAAGACTAGAAAAAACTCGCGCTATATATATTACTTTTCAGTGATGTTATTTATCTTTGCAACGATTTTCACATATATTGCTCCGAGGTTTATATGAGCCATCCATCACATAAAAAACAATTAGCAAGCATCAAAAGAATTGAAGGGCAGATTCGTGGTGTTGCTAAAATGGTTGATGAAGAAAAATACTGTATCGATATTCTTAACCAAATAAAAGCAGTCAAAAATGCATTATCAACAGTTGAGGGAAAAATTCTAAAAAACCACTTAAAAGCGTGCGTAAAAGATGCACTAAAAAGCGATCAAGTTTTTGAAGATAAAGTTGAAGAACTGATGAAAACTCTCANGAGATAAGTTTATATTAATGAATTATATAAAAAATTAGATTCGATAAATCATTTACAAGTAATCACTATAATAGGTGGGGTTTCCTTCTTTATGAACGGCAGCAGCTTTTTTAAGCACTTTCCCTATAGTTAATCCATATATTAAAACCTATTCGTTCTCGTTTTTTTAAGCTTTTATCTCTGACTTTCTCAGCTTTCTCTTTATTTTGAGTATAGCTTATTCCCTCTTAATCCTTTTTTAATCGTAAGTTATTAGCTATTTTCTATATGCCGTTGATTAATCTTGCAAGCTTCGGTAAATTAATTTAGATCACGTCGGGTGTGTTTGCTGAAATCACTCCACTTCACAGTGATGTGCAGTTCCATTTTTTTAACACTTATAACTGCGAGACAATAATGGGTTTGTTCAAAGACTATTTAGCAGAAATCGAAAACCGTAGAAAACAGGACTTGCATCCAAAGCCGATTGAAGACGGCGCTCTAGTTGAGGAACTGATTTCTCAAGTTAACGANCCTAAGAATGAACATTACCACACATCATTGAACTTTCTGATCTACAATACCTTACCGGGAACAACAAGCGCGGCGGTAGAAAAGGCGCTGTTTTTGAAGAAAATCATTTTAAAAAATATCGTAATCGACGAGATCACCCCCGACTTTGCGTTTGAATTGCTCTCACATATGAAAGGTGGGCCGTCTATCGAAGTGCTGCTTGATTTAGCGCTTGCCGAGAATACAGAAATCGCGCTAAAGGCTGCTAAAGTTTTAAAAACCTTAGTCTTCCTTTACGATGCCGATACAGATCGGTTGAAAGCGGCCTATAAAGAAGGCAGTGCCATAGCTAAAGATATACTCAAGAGCTATGCTGATGCCGAATTTTTCACAAGCCTGCCGGAAATAGAGGACAAGATTGAAATTGTTACTTTCGTCGCAGCGGAAGGAGATATCTCAACCGATTTGATGTCCCCAGGTGCAGAAGCACATTCACGGGCTGACCGCGAATTGCATGGTAAGTGCTTTATCTCGGTACGAGCACAAAAGGAGATTGAAGATCTCAAAGCCCAACATCCCGGTAAGCGGCTTATGATGATCGCCGAAAAAGGTACCATGGGTGTCGGCTCGTCGCGAATGTCTGGAATTAACAACGTTGCCCTTTGGATGGGTGAGAAGGCTAGTCCTTATGTTCCCTTCGTCAATATCGCTCCTATTGTTGCTGGCACGAATGGTATCTCGCCGATCTTTCAAACAACTGTTGGCGTCACTGGTGGCATAGGCATTGACCTTAAAAACTGGGTCAAGAAAGTTGGCAAGGACGGAAAAGTAATGGTCAATAACGATGGTAATCCTATCCTAGAGGAAAAGTACTCTGTAGCTACGGGTAGAACCCTAACTATCGACACTAAAGCAAAAAAACTCNTGAACGAAGATAGCTCTGAAGAACTCGCTGACTTGGGCGCAGCATTCTCACCTCAATCAGTTGAATTCATGAAAGCCGGCGGCTCCTATGCCATTGCCTTTGGAAAAAAACTACAAATCTTTGCTGCTGAAACACTTGGGGTTGAACCCAAACAAGTCTTTGCGGAGCCAAAGGTAATATCTCACTCGGACAGAGGGCTGACTGCGGCCGAGAAAATCTTCAACGCCAATGCTGTTGGTGTCCCCAAAGGAAACATACTGTACGCTGGTTCCGACGCAATGGTGAGAGTAAATATTGTTGGCTCACAGGATACAACTGGCCCAATGACGGTTCAAGAATTAGAAGCTATGGCCGCAACTGTAATTGCCCCAACACTAGATGGCGCCTACCAGTCTGGGTGCCATACAGCTTCCGTTTGGGATAAGAAAGCGCAAGCAAATACCCCCAAACTCATGGCCTTTATGAATAAATTTGGCCTTGTTACAGGTCGCGACCCTAAGGGTCAATACCACGCAATGACTGACGTAATTCATAAGGTGCTCAACGACATTACTATAGACGACCGTGCAATCATTATTGGTGGTGACTCACACACNCGAATGTCCAAGGGCATTGCGTTTGGAGCTGACTCTGGTACGGTTGCCCTAGCGTTAGCACTAGGTCAAGCGAGCTTTCCCGTCCCTCAGTCCGTAAAAGTTACATTCAAGGGTACTATGGGAGATCATATGGACTTCCGAGATGTAGTACATGCAACCCAAGCTCAGATGCTCAAACAGTTTGATGGAGAAAATGTATTTCAAGGCCGAGTAATTGAAGTACATATAGGGACGTTACTAGCGGACCAAGCCTTCACCTTCACTGATTGGACTGCCGAGATGAAGGCAAAGGCATCGATCTGTATTTCCAACGATGAAACTCTCATTGAATCGCTAGAAATCTCAAAAGCACGCATCAAGGTCATGATCGACAAAGGTATGGAAATTTCTTCAGGCATGCTTGAGAGCCTTATTGAAAAAGCCAATGCTCGTATCAAGGACATCAAATCTGGAAAGCAACCAGCACTCAAGCCAGATGATAATGCTAAATACTTTGCTGAAGTAGTTGTCGATTTGGATTCAATCAACGAACCAATGATTGCTGACCCAGATGTTGAAAATATCGATGTAGCGAAGCGCTATACCCATGACACCATTAGACCAATCTCTTATTATAAGTCTGAGAAAAAAGTTGATCTAGGTTTTGTTGGATCATGCATGGTACATAAGGGTGATATGAAAATAATTGCCCAAATGTTCCGTAATATGGAAAAAACTCTTGGCGAGATAAAATTTAAAGCGCCACTAGTAGTAGCTCCGCCTACCTACAATATTGTGGACGAGCTTAAAGCAGACGGCGACTGGGAAATCCTACAGAAATACGCCGGTTTTGAATTTAACGACTTAGCGCCTAAAACCAAAGCAAGAACAGACTATGAAAATATCCTTTATCTTGAGCGCCCCGGCTGTAATCTATGCATGGGAAACCAGGAAAAAGCATCCAAAGGCGATACCGTAATGGCTACCTCAACACGACTTTTCCAAGGCCGGGTCGTGGCTGATTCAGATGAAAAAAAAGGTGAATCCCTCCTAGCTTCCACTCCAGTGGTGGTGTTGTCGACTATCCTAGGTCGTACACCGAGCATAGACGAGTATAAAGCTGCGGTTGATGGCATTAATCTTACAAAATTTGCACCATCAGCAATATAATTATTGCTTTGAAATAGTATCTTTGGACAAATGCCCCTGACCAATGGGCATTACTTAGTTTACTCATACCCAAGACAAGAGGTGTTCTGTGAAAGTTTTGTCCAACTATTAATATATTTAATATCAATAACTTATGAATTACAACCTATTCAAACTCAATGGTTTTTTACTCGTAAGCTATTGATAAGTTTGATTAAAAAACGCTTCTCTCCTAAGCTAAAAATTACCGAAGTTATCAAAAACTTAGAAATTATTGTAATAACTGAGGAAGTTAACTATGATCAGATATCTTTTTCTTTAGGATGGAGAGAAGCATGCGTTATTCGCAATATCTGGCACAAACAAATGTCAGCTACAAAACCGTTAGCTATAATTTGCTGACACCTAAGCCAGTCGATGGTGACCCAGACGCTCTAAAACCAAAAAAAATAAGTGTTACATTTAAAAGCGCCTTAGACCTGATTGGCCCATACGGTTTTGTTAGGATTATGGACCAAATAAAAGCTGTTGTGCCTCTAGCGCTATATTTAATTCTTTTCCAAGTATTACTATTAAGAACACCAATTGATGCAGCGATTTCCCTTACTATAGGCTTGGCAGCCGTAATAGTCGGGTTGGCCGTTTTCATGGAAGGTTTGAGTACTGGCCTGATGCCGTTTGGTAAGATTATAGGCGATAATCTGCCTAAAAAAGCCTCTATGGCGGTAGTCTATATAATTATCGGTATACTTGGTGTTGGAGTGACCTTTGCTGAACCTGCAATTGGTGCTCTTCAGGCATTTGGCGCATCAGTGGATGTTACGAAGGCCCCATACTTATACGAATTATTGAATAATTGGACACTTCCACTTGTTCTTATGGTTGGCGCTGGAGTCGGTCTTGCTGCAATATTGGGAACAGTGAGGTTTGTAAAGGGCTGGTCACTAAAACCAATGATCTATCTGGCATTAACCCCGGTTGCTTTACTCTCTCTCTATGCTTGGAGTGACCCTAATCTTGCAAGTATACTTGGTTTAGCC
>NZGX01000058.1 GCA_002691085.1 Rhodospirillaceae bacterium
CATGCCACGAAGCACCATAGAATTGAATCCCTATGACACCCTTTTTACTTAATAGCTCATTGATAAATGTAACGATTTTTTTAGGATATATATAATCAAGTTCTTCCCATGAATTAAAAAGGTATGGTGCATTCAAAACACTTATCTCAGGTATTAATGTTGCTACTGATTGTAATCCGACGCCAGCAATCTGTATTCTTCCTCTTCTTAGTGCGTAAAAATGAGATTCATCTGAGCCTAGTTCTCCTCTAATCAACAATTTGACATTCATTTTATTTTTTAATTTTGACTCAATAGTTTCAGCCATCTGATTATAGAAATTTTCTGATGACAGAGATTTTGTAGAAAAAGCAGCAATTGTGATTGTATTTGATGCAGAGCATAAAGTAGATGGGGACACAAATAAAATCAGCAAAAATATTTTTAAATAACTACCTTTATGTTTTAAACTATTCATATCTATTTATCTAAGATTTGATACCACATAGATAATTCATCCCTCTTGCTCCCCTAGAAGCTCCCATAACCTTATTAGCTTCTACTTGAGGGTTAATGTTTTTGGCTTCTGCAGGACCAAAACTTATCTCAGTAAAAACATTATCATTAAACCATCCATTTTCTTTTGCTGTTTCTGCAAGGTTTAAATCAAGCAATGAGCCCCAATAGGGTTCATTGTTGTTATAAGTATCCCAGTCACGAGTGAAGTCAGTCCATTCATTTTCATTTTTATAAGGTTGGATTTCTTGATGTACCATAATACCTTTATGACTTAAGAGCCTTCTACTTTCTTTTATTATATTCTCAGTTGCCTTTTTTGAAGTTTCATGAAGCATTGCCGCAGACGCTACTAAATCAAAGTAGCCATCTGTAAAACTTGTTTTTTCTGCATTTTCCTGTGAGAAGTTTACTTCTACATTCAGGTGCTCTGCCCTTGCATGAGCATATCGTAAACAAGGTGCACTCACATCAATGCCCCAAACTTCTGCCTCCGGAAAAAATTCTTTGAGAGCAACTGTTGATGCTCCGACTGTACATCCTATATCCAGAATCCTTTTAATTTTATTTTCTTTAAATTTACTTTTTATAAAAAGAGATAAAGCAACTCCTAATCCATCATTTTTGGGACCAAAATTTCCATCTACATATATAAAAGTACCTCTTTCGTATAACGCCCCCATTGCAACATCATCTTCTCTAGTTTCCGTATGATATCCACCAGCCATACAATGATGATGATTTTCAGTGAGGTAAGATGGTATTCGTAAATTATTTGATAGAGTTAATGAGCCTAGTTTACTATTTTTTTTGATTTTACGATAATGATCAATCATTGATGGTAATTGACGTTCAACTGTATCAGCAACGCTGCTCCACATGTATTCTTGTGAAGCTCTTTGGAGTGCGCTCGTGATTTGATATTGCGGATCTGACTCCATTATCTTTCTAACTTGATGTCTGTTTTTTGGTTTATTACCATTCTTTTTTATAAATTCTGGTAGAAGCTTTCTTTTATAGATTTTTTCATTATTTGGAGTAATATCACTTCTTAAATAGTTTGAGAGTTGATAAACAAATTTAGTTCTAGAATCCTCATCATGGTTTGGATTAGCAATTATTGGATGTTTTTCTTGCACTTTCATAATTCGTCCAGTTGACCTTGATGATCCTAGTTTATCTTTGAATTAAATATAAATATATTTAATTTTTGGATGTGAATAAACATAAAAGTTAATCTGATAGAGGTAAAAAGTGAAAAAAGATACCTTTTTAAATAGAACAACATTATTTGTTAGCAGTTTAGAAAAATCTTTAAATTTTTATAAGTCATTATTTAACTTATCTCCTTATAAAGATATTAAAATTGATTTAAGCAAAGTACCATTTTTTCCGGTTCCAGATCAGTATAAAAACTCAAATGCAGGTTTTAGCATATTAAAAGGAGATAATTATAGTGGTATGCTTGGTCTCCTTGAGGTAGAGGGTTTCTCTAATAACGGACATAAGCATGATATTGATATCATAGGAGTGGGAAGCACAGCATTAGTATTTGAAATAGATAATGCGGAGGAATCAGTTAATAAAATTGAAGACTATGGAGGGAGAGTTGTTATGCCGCTTTCAGAAGGGAGGAATATTGGTGATAGAGAAGGGAACTTTGTCCCAGTCAAGATGTATATGGCTTATGATCCCGACGGTTATTTTCTCGAGGTTTTTGAACGTATATAGATTTTATTAATTTATTCTTTCAGGAGCCATTTGTTTTTTTGGAATTAATGTTTTAAATGGCGCATCACCTCTTGATTCTTTCCAGCTTGATTTAACCTTTTCGAGCATTTTTTCATTCTGATATAAGTCTATTGAAGTTGCTGCAATAGCTTTTGCTGCAACAATCAATGCTTTTGTTCCTATTGTTGTTCCAGTTGCTGCAACTACAGGCCATGAATGAATTGGAATATTATATCCATACGATGCAATACCAACACCTCCAGTAGGAACAAACCAGGAGATGTCTGCTATATCTGTTGATGCTGTTGCTGGGTAAGGGTCTTGTCTTAATGGGTTAATTTTATTGTAAAGTGCTGGCAAATCTTTAATTTGTAAATATGTTTCCTTTGATAGGAAGTTTCTTTGAGTTACTCTTGCAAATTCTAACTCTTCTTCTGACCAGATAGGTGGGCCAATAGTCTCTAAATTTTCTTGCATTAACTCTGATAGGTATCTGAAAGAGATTTTTTCATGAACTTCTGATTGAATAATTATATCATCTAGTTTCGTGCGACTCATTTTAGCAGCAGCTTCAGCTATATCCTTAACCCATATGAAATAATCTTCTAAATCTGAAAATTTATTTGCTCGGATATAAAACCATACTTCGGCTTCTGGAGGAACAACATTAGGTTGGTCTCCTCCTTTTGTAATAATATAGTGAATTCGTGCATCCGGTTTTATATGTTCTCGCATGAAATTTACGCCGTTTGTCATAAGCTCTACAGCATCTAATGCGCTTTTCCCACGCCAAGGTGAAACTGATGAATGAGCAGCGGTACCTTTAAAGACAAATTTTACATTTACAAGTGCTTTTGTCTCATTATAGGAAACTGCAGTTTGGTCAAAAGGATGCCAACTAAAAATAACATCTTCATCTTTAAAATAATTATCCTTAAGCATATAAACTTTTCCAATCCCAGTTTCTTCAGCAGGCGTTCCATATAATGTAATTGTTCCGTCAATCTTTTTTTCTTCAATAAGTTCTTTTATTGCAAGAGCAGCTGCTAATGAGCCAACTCCAAAAACAGAGTGACCGCAAGCATGTCCAGCCTTTTTGTTAGGCCCAGGTTCTTCAAATGGATTGTGAGATTGAGAGATACCTGGAAGGGCATCGTATTCAGCAAGTATACCAATTTTTGTTTTACCTTTACCATATCTTGCCATAAATGCGGTTGGCATATTTGCAATATCTTTTTTTACAGAAAAACCATTCTTAGTTAGAACATCGATTAATAAATTAGAAGACTCTGTCTCTTCTAGACCAATCTCTGCAAATGACCAGATCTTTTTATTTACGTTTTGTAGTAATTCAGTTTTATTATCAATTTTTTGCCAAACACTCTTTTTTAAAGTGTCAATTTGATTTGAATAAGCTACCCCTGTAAGGGTTGAAATAAGAATAATGATTGACGTAAAAATTGTTTTATAAAACCTCATTGTAGAATCTCCTATTAAGTTTATAATCCAATCGTTATCTTTTATTGTAATCGTATTTGCTAGAAAATTCTAATGGAATCAGATAAATATTTTAATTCAGATTTAGGTAAGATTTACTATTCTATAAACGGAAAGGGACCTCCTATCGTTTTACTACATGCAACTCCCCGTTCTTCAAACTCTTTTAGAGAGTTAAGTTCTTATTTATCAGAAAGATATCAGGTAATTTCTATTGATACACTTGGTTTTGGAAAATCTGATGATATTCCAAGGGGTATTAGTATCCCTCTATTAGCAAAAGAAAAAATTAAACTCTTGAAAATTCTTAAATTAAAAGACATAACCATTTTTGGTTTACATACAGGTAATAAAATTGCTACAGAAATCTCACAATCCGCTCCATCATTAATAAAGAATCTGATTGTGTGTGGAATGACACACTCTATTATTATCGATAAGGATAAACGAAGTCGTGCTATTAAGGAACTAATCGAGAGTGATGCACTTTCTAAAGTAAAGATGACTCACGAGGAAATACTAGAACGGAAACGAGGTGTAAAGAGTATGGAGATAATCTATGAGGCTAATTATAACTATGACTTATCTTTAAATGTTAGCAAAGTATTATCCAACACTTTAATCTTAGAGCTTTTAATTCCTGAAGAAGCTCATTTTGGAAATCAATCTAAAGATTTAAGTAAGATGTGTATAAATGGCTCCTTCAAAACTTTATATGGAAGTGATAGATATTTCTTAGAACAAGATTATATTACTTTAGGTAATAATATCACCCAATATATAGAAAAGAATAAAAATTAGTTTTTTTCAACTATTTACTTTTTTTCAACAAAAGTAATAAAATGCTTATATTATAAAGTTAAAAGGTTTTATTTATGATCCCAGCCCGTTTTTCTTTTCTTCTTTATGGTCTACTTTTATCTTTATTCATGACTTTCTTAGTTTCAGCTGTTTCAACTCTTAATGCAGTTGGCATGTCTGAAGGAGTTTTATTCATATGGTTAAACGCATGGTTTCGTAGCTGGCTGGTTGCCTTTCCTGCAGTTCTTTTGGTTGCGCCTGTTACACGTAAGCTTGTTGGTAAACTTACACTCTCTGATTAGTTCACTTTTAGCTTTCTATTTATTGATCAAGAAAAGGGTAAATATACTCTGCTAATTCATTGGTATATAAATCAAAAACACCGTATTTTAAATTTGGAATTTCAACTACTGTTGAATTTTTTATCATTTTTGCAGCATCTCTAGAGTTTTTAGCAAGCCCTCCGTGTATATTTGGAATTAATACTGGTTGCGTTATCAATGGTAAACGTTTTTCTGCTTCATAACTGAAAACTGCATGATAGGCCCACCAGTAGTTTTCACCCGCCTTTAAATTATCTGTTAGATGATCAAGAGCTCTTGAAACCTTAACTTTTGGATTTCTATTTTCAATCCAAAAATTCCATAGATCATCTAAAACTTTTTTATCACTGGGAGAGTTTTTTGGTTTTGCATATTCATCATATTTTTCTGACCTTTCAGGCTCAATATAAAAAGGGATGCCCGGTAATATCAGTTTGCGAATAAGATTTGGATTTTCAATTGCTAACTCAACGGCAATGAAGACGCCGGTATGATAACCCATAATGTCAAATAACTTTATTTCTTTCCCCTCATGATCAAGAAGACTCTTTATTCCTTTATCCAGACTTCTGGATATCTCAATCATGGATTGTTTTGTAGCCGGTCCATCAGAATTACCATATCCAGGTGTATCTAAAGCAAACACAATTCTATTTTTAGCCATTGATACAATAAAATCTTTATAGTAATCACCTGATGTAGGGTTTGGATGGAAGCAGATTAGCGGTGTCTTAGTAATTTGACTTGTGTCCAACGGTTGAGCTTTATAAAAATGAATCTGCCCTAGAGGAGCATCAACATATCCTCTTTTTGTGATAATATTCTCACCTGCATATGCGTTGACGCATAAAAATGATAAGATGCTTGATATTAAGATGAGTTGTTTCATGGTTCCTCCTAATCATTTTATAAAGTCATTATATCAAAAATAATTCCTTGATTGCTTTTTTTCGTTGATAATAATGTTATCTTAACACAACGATTTTATATTTATCTTAAAAAGGATTATTAAATGTCTGTACCTGGATATCTTCTTGTTATTGGTCATTCTATTAATGGAGAGATTATGGCTGCTTACAATAATGTTTTACCTCCAATTTATGAAAAGTTTGGAGGTTTTTATCTTGGTCTGGGGGCACCAGGTCAAGGAGTGGAGCACCTTGAGGGTGATTGGTTTGATCATTCTTTAATGCTGGCACGCTTCAATAATCCTGATGATGTTACTGGCTTTTGGTATTCGCCTGAGTATGAGGAAGCTAAAAAACTTCGTGAGGGTGGTGGTGATTTCAATATCTTTAGATTGTTTGGGAATGAGCATGAGGCGTCCCTTGGTGACCCTGCATTTTTGATATCCTTCTATCGCCTAAATGCTGAAAGTAAATATTCATCATATGCCAAGGCAGAGGAAAAAAAGGTGAATGATTATGATGGGAACTATTTGACAAGGAGCTCAGCTGACCAAGCGAAAAGTTTGGAAGGGGAGATTTCTGATCATAATATTAATGTTATTACTTTTTCATCTGAGACTTCAGCAAAAAGTTTTTGGGAAGACTTAGAATATAAGAGAATACGCGAAGATCGCTCAAAAGTTGCTTCATTCAACACTTATCTTGTTCTTGGAAAACACCGAGCTAAGTAATGAGGATTTAATTTATGTCCGATAAAGATTTATATAGACGCCTTGGTTTAGATGCTTCAGCTGAATCTGATATTATTGATGCAGTTTATAGAACCTTAGCTAAGAAATATCATCCAGACACTTATAAAGGTGACAAAAGTGAAGGAGAAAAGATCTTTAGATCAATCAATGAGGCTTATCGAATCCTATCTGATCCCATAAAGAGAAAAAAATATGATGAATTAAGCATAAATAAACAAAAAGATATTATTCCAATACGTAAGAGTGCAAATAATCTTTTTCAATCTGCAGAATATGCTTATAAGAAGTTTAAAAGCTTGAGTTTTCTTGATTCACTGTGGGAAAACCATCGTAAGTTATGGAAAGAAGAAGAACTGAAAAAAACTGCCTTATTTTTTTCTTGGAATGGCTGTTCTTCTTTGGATAGCGGTAATTCTTATTTTATTAGATGATTATGTTTCAAGATGATTTATAATCTAAATAGTTTTGATAAGATTTTAAAATGATGGTTTAAATACCCATTATATTTTTCTATTATATTGATTCTCTAATTAAAAAAGTAGAATGTATAGAGTTTTTATGATCCCACATATCGTTGTTGCAATTTTAGCCCTTCTTTTGAATTCTACCCTTAATGCTCAAGAAGGAACTAGTGATTCTTATATGTCTCGAGATGAGTGTAAGGCACTTGTTGTTCCTTATTTTGAAACTAAATATAAAAAATGTCTGTCTGTAGATAATAATATTAATTGTAATCAGTATATAGATTTTTCATTTTATGAGGCCTTGGAATCAGCTTGCATTAATGAAAGTGTTGAAAAACTGAGACTCTCTGAAGATGCACTTTATAGATTATTCGATGACGCTTTTAAAAGCGGATATATTGACCTTGATGCAGCTTTAGATCAGTTGCAGGATGATGATTTTTATTACAATAATGATTCGTTAAGCCCAGTTGAAAATGAGAACCTACTCTTAGATAAGAATGATCAATTAACGGAGTTAGAAAATCAAGACAACAGTCAGATACCTGATGCCAATTCTTCTACTTTTCCATTTAGTAATGTAAAGAAGTATGTTGATCAACGGTTAAAGTATTCTACTCAGGTTATGCAGAAGTACTTTACCAGAAGCGATACAGTAACTAATTACAGAGTATTTCCTCCTGTTTTTTCTGATACCACCATAATCAGCAATGCGATAAATGCGGTTCCTTTAACGCAAGGAAGTAATGTGTGGTTTAAGACTTGGTCGTTTTTTATATTACTGGTTTCTATCCTTTATGGTGTCTTATTGGCAATTCCTTGCTGGATTATTTTTCCTGTTGTTTTTGTCACCGCGCGAGCTGATATATCACTTTTAAAATTTGCTTCGGGGTCATTGGCTCTTTTTACACTTGGCAACGTGATACAATCGATTAAAGGGTTAGCAAGTATTGGAAAATCAATTGCTAGCACTGGATTATGGGGTATGGTTGGATTTCTTTTACTTTTATTTACCTGTTATGTGATTCTTACCATTCCTATAAATACACCTATTAGATATTATCAAGCTCATGTTTATGGAGGCGTTGATTACGATACACATCAGAATATAAAAGAGGCACGATCATACTGGTCAGAAAGTATTTCTTATAAGCCTTATTTTGAAATTACACGAGTTGACCTACGTTATGTTGACTTTGATAAAACTGATGAAAGAGATAAGGATGGGTATTTATTAAGCTCATTTGATCGTGCATATATTGATATTAATATCACGAATAATTCCAACTATCCTCTTATTCATGGTGAAATTTTATGTGAGTTAAATTTTCGATCGGGAGAAACAATTCGCTTTGTCGATTATATTGCAGCAAAACCAAAAGTCAGTAACATCATCAGGATTATTGAAGCGTGCCAGCATTAAAGAATGATCAAACCAATCACCCTCAAGGTGC
>NZGX01000059.1 GCA_002691085.1 Rhodospirillaceae bacterium
TGTTTTTGAATATTTCTTTTATCAAGTGCGTCTTTATCAGAGTTATAATTTTGTGGTGAATACCCCACTCTCCAAAAAGATTTAGTCCTGAACATACTGAATGACCAGTCTTCAGACCAAAAATAATTAACACCATATAAATTATTTATAAATTTATGAAAGGGAAATGGCGAGTTAATGGATATGGAAGATGTCGGATATGTTTTTCCATCGAACTTTATGTCTAGGTGTTTCCTTACTATACTATTCGCACCATCTGCACCAATAAGCCATTTCCCAGAAAAAATAATATTATCTTCACCTCTCTTGGCATTAACAAGAACTTTTTTCTTATCTTCTTTGATACCGATCGCTTTAGTATTGTAAGAAATACTCTCAAAATTTTCTTTCAAAAGAATATTTGATGCAGTTTTTACTAGGTTGATTTGTTCACATTGTAGGCGATAAGGGTGGTTTGTATCTTTTGATAGAAGACTAAGATCAAAGACTGCTCTCTTATCTGAATTAAAAAAACTAAATTGCCAATTCCTTGACTTTCTTCCATTCTCTATAAGTGTTTTTGAAATACCTAGCTCATCCAAGAGATCCAATGTTGGAGGATGGAATGTTGAAGCTCTTGGCTCAGCATAAGGTTTATCAGACATTTCAATTACAATTACAGAAATTCCTGATAATGTTAACTTTAGTGCGGTTATTAGTCCAACCGGGCCGCCCCCGATTATTATAACATCTGCTTTTTTTTCTAAAAATGTGTTATTCATAAAGTTATATAATGAAAAAATAAAAACCAAATCTCTTTGAATGATATATACTTTGGGGTCTTTTTAAAAGAGTTAGGTATGTATTTAAAGGAAAAATATTGATGCTTTTTGCAAGATTTTTATCACCTCTGATGAAGAACGGTACCTTAATAATAATTAATTATGATGGTAAGGTTTATAATGTAGGTAATGGAGGAAGTCCAAAATTAACTGTAAAGTTTCATGACCCTAAATTAGGTAGAAATTTATTCTTAAATCCTGCTCTTTATGCCGGGGAGGCATACATGGATGGAACGCTGACTATAGAAGATGGTAGTCTTTTTGATTTGTTAGATTTGGTTATGAGTAATATCGGTAAAGTTCATGGGCATTGGGCCTCAAGGAGCTTAAGAATTTTTGAGAGATTTTCAGGGTTACTTAGAACGTATAATCCAGTATCGAGGGCAAAAAAAAATGTAGCCCATCATTATGATCTATCATCATCTCTTTATGAAAACTTTTTAGACCCTGATATGCAATACTCAATGGCTTATTATAAAAGTTCTGATGTTTCATTAACTGAAGCACAAGCTGATAAAATTAATCATATCGCGAGTAAATTATGTTTGTCTGAAGGTATGAATGTTTTAGATGTAGGATGTGGGTGGGGGGGACTTGCTCTTGCATTAAATAAAAAATTTAAAGTTAATGTAACAGGCATAAGCCTCTCAAGAGAGCAGTTAAAGATTGCAAATAAAAGGGCAGAGGCGGCTGGGGTTCAAGACCAGGTTAGCTTTCTCTATGAAGATTATAGGAATATAAAAAAGAAATTTGACAGAATCGTATCAGTTGGAATGTTTGAACATGTGGGGTTGCCAAAGTATAACTCGTTCTTTAGGTGTATGCGTAAGGCTCTTAAAGATGACGGTATATTCTTACTACATACCATCGGTAGAGCAGATGGGCCAGGTGCAACAGACTCTTGGACTCTAAAATATATTTTTCCAGGTGGTTATGCCCCAGGGTTATCTGAGATAATTCCCCATGCAGAGAGGCACAATCTATTTATAAATGATGTTGAGGTCTTGAGACTTCATTACGCATACACTTTAAGAGATTGGCGTAAAAACTTTATGAAAAACTCCGAAATTATAAAAGAAACTTATGATGAGAGATTTTGTAGAATGTGGGAGTTTTTTCTCGCAAGCGCTGAGTCAAGTTTTAGAAATGCCTGGCATGTTAATTTTCATATACAAATGAGTCCAAGTTTAGAAAGTATTCCATTAACAAGAGAGTACATGTATAAGTGAATAAATATAAGATATTTATTGAAGTAATAATTAAAAAGTATGAGACATGAAAAGTGAAAGTATTTATATTGATCGTTCAAAAAAAGTTCCTGTACTAAAACTAAACCGACCGAATAAACGTAATGCACTAAATTTAGAAATGTGGGAGGCGTTTATTTCTCACTTAGAATATGCAAGTAAGGACGAGTCAATTAATGTTCTCGTTATAAGCGGTGAAGATAGTAACTTTTCAGCTGGTGCTGATATCGGAGAGATGAAGCAGGTTTTTTTGGATCAGGAAATTCCTTCAAAAATTGCTAGCGTCACGCGTTTGGCACAAAAAAAATTATATGAGTTTTGTAAGCCAACTATTGCAATGATAAGAGGTTCCTGTGTTGGAGGAGGATGTGGGATAGCACTATGTTGTGATTTTCGCTTTGGTGATGAGACTATAAAAATGGGTATAACGCCAGGAAACATAGGGCTTGTTTATAGCCTTGCTGATACAAAGAGGTTAGTTCAAGCTGTTGGTATTTCATGCGCTAAAGATATACTTTTTACAGGGAGGCTTTTAGAATCTGATGAGTGCAAAGAAACTGGGTTAATAGATAGAGTTTTCCCTCAAAATAAGCTGGAGGAAAATGTATTTGATTATGTTGATAAGATTTCTAAAACTTCAACATATTCTCAACGCTCAAATAAGAAGATTCTAAATTTGATTTCAAATGGAATTTATGATGATAACGAGGAAACTCGTGAGATGTTTCTGAGAGCATTTGAGGGAGGTGATTTTAAAAAAGGACTTGATTCTTTCTTAAAGGGTAAGAAGCCTGATTTTTCTTAATTTTTGTTCTCATAAAATGCTTTTTTTCCTTCCTGGACTAAATCCCAAATCAATGAGGAATCTCCTCCTATTTTCTCAATTAACTTTTTTGAAACACCAGAAGTTGATTTTTTCCACTCATCGCGCTGGTTTTGGCTAAGTTTATTAATTTTAAAACCCCATTTCTTATGTTCATTTAAAAAAATATTTATTTCTTCGCGAGTCCATTTTCTTGATAAGTCTTTATCAATATAGGATTTTTTTATAATACCTTGATTTTTTGCACTAAGGGAATCAAGCCACTTATCCCTTGCAACAATTATGGAAGTTGCAAAAGAATGGTTTGTCATTAATAAGTTTGTAGCTTCACTCGAAATACCAGTTGGGGCGTACATTATTATTGCATTCTCACCAGATTCTATCAGCCCAGTTTGCAGGCCGGTTACAATATCTGTAAAACCAAGAGGTATTGCATCAGCTTGAAGAGATTCAGCAAATAAACGTGATGACTCACTTGAGGCTATTCGAAAACGCTTACCCTGCATATCAACAGGAGACGAAATAGAATCTTTGCTATAGACTTGATTAAAACCTATTTCATCCCAAGATATAAAAAAAATATTCTTTTTTGATAGAAGATTTGAGTAAGCCTTGAACAAAAAGTTATCCATTATGAAGTCAGCTTCTTCATAATTATCAAATAAAAATGGAGCATATAGCATTGATAGTTCTGGAACGACTGTTGATCCAGCTAATCCTGACCAGTTAGCGACATGTATTCTTCCCCTTCTAATTCCACTGACGAGATTTTCTTCTGGTCCTAATTCTCCATAAATTAACATCTTGGTTTTTATTTCACCGTTTGAAAGTGTTTTTATATTTTTCTGAAATGTTAACCATTTTTCTTCACCTGCTGTATTTTTTACTCCTGTGCCCCCAACTGTGAAGCTCAGGCCATATGAATAAGAATTATTGATAAATAAAATTATAAAAATCGAGGCAAAGAATTTTACGAGTTTCACTGTATTCTCCAAACTATAGCGCTAATCTTTTACTCTTCCACTTTGAATACTCATTAGTGCAGGGACAAGTAAAATCTGAAGAGCTGTTCCAAATAAAACTCCAAACCCTATGCTACATGCTACAGGAACAAGGAATTGACCTTGAATACTTTTTTCAATGATCAGAGGAAACACTCCAAGAAATGTCGTAATGGCAGTTAAAAATATTGGTCTAAATCTTGACTTTGCACCGTCAATTATTGCCTGAATATGATTCTTACCATTTCGAATTTGTTCGTTAATAAAATCAATCATAACTAAAGATCCATTAACAATTATACCTGATAGTCCAACAATACCAAACATCCCAGGAAGAGTAAGATTAATTCCCATTATTAAATGTCCAATAATTGCCCCAATAGTAGCAAATGGAATGGCCGACATAATAATCAGAGGTTGCATATAAGATCTAAAAGCAATCGCAAGCAGTGCATACATAACAAAAAGTGATGCAATAAAGTTTCTGCCTAATGCAGGTAACGCTTTGTTCTGCTCTCCTTGCTCTCCCCCAAATTCATATTTTGCAGTCGGAATCTCTTTAACAAGTCTTGGCATTATATCATTATTTAAAAGTATAGATATTTCATCTCCAGTAACATTGATTGAGTCAACATCTGCTGTAATAGAAACTATTCGCCTATTGTTCTTTCTATTTATTGTCGAAGGACTTAGTCCCTCTTTGAGCTCTGCAACTGCCCCAAGAGGCACAAAGCCCTTATCGGGTATTCTTATTCTGTAATTTAGAAGATCATAAATAGAATCCCTCTCATTTTCTGGAAGACGGGTATATACTCTGACTTCTTCTCTTCCTCTTTGTACACGCATTGCCTCTGATCCAAAAAATGCTGCGCGTAATTGAAAGGCAAGGTTTTCTAGTGTAATACCATAGACACGCGCTTGAGGTTTTAAAGATAACTGAATCTCTCTTTTTCCTTCATCAAGATCATTTCTTACATCAAACACGCCTACTACTTCTTTAAGCTCGCCCTCTACAAATTGAATAGCTTTAATGAGCTCATCATCAGAATTGGCGGATAGTTCTAACTGAACAGGTTCTCCTAAATTAAATAGTTGAGATGAGAAATATAGCCTGTTTATTCCTTGAGGAATTTCAGCTGAATTTCTCCACCTATTTTGAAAATCTGTAGCAGAGAAACTCCTGTTTTGAGGCTTTACAAGCTCGAGAACTACAGAGGCCTTATTTCCATCTGGAAGTACAGTAAATCCTCCAAAGGGTGGTGATGCAAAATCTTGACTGCCAATAAGTAAATAGCTTGCTTTTATAAAATCTTTGTCTGATTTAAATTCTTTTTTGAATTTATCTTCTACTGCTATTCCGTATTTTAGCATTTTTTCTGCTATTTGGGCAGTTTGTTCAAGTGGAGTTCCAGGTTCCATCTCAAGCGTTGCTGTAACATATTTACCTTCTACGACTGGAAAAAATTGTATTTTCAAATATCCAAATGCAACTATAGAGTAGGCAACAACGATCATTGCAAAAGAGGATGATATGATGATCCAAGGTTTTTTTGTTACATAAATTAAAGCCAGGTTTAATCTTCCATTAACAAATTTATCTAATTGATATGAAATCCATTGTTGTTTTCCTTCAACAAACTTTATTAATGAATTTTTTTTACTCTTAAGATTAAAGTTATGTCGAGAAAGATGATGGGGGAGTATTAAAGTCACTTCAATAAAAGAAAGTATGAGAATTATAATAACAACAATAGGCATCTGACCAAGAAATTTACCAGATTCTCCTGGAACAAAAATGAGAGGAGAAAAAGCTACAATAGTTGTTGATATAGCAAAAAAGACAGGCACTGCAACTCTCTGAGCTCCCTGAATAGATGCTTCAATGGGAGAGAGACCTTTGGTGTTTGAGGTATATATATTTTCTCCTATTACAATTGCATCATCCACAACAATACCGATGGCAAGAATAAATCCAAAAAGTGATATCTGATTAATAGTGTATCCAGAAATATTCATTACTGTAACAGCTGCAATAAATACTACAAAAATACCAAGAGAGGTCCAAAATGCGAGTCTTATGTCTAAGAATAAGGTTAAAGTAATTATTACCATGATCAAACCAATGGAGCCATTAAAGATAAGAAGACTCAATCTGCTTTCTAATTCTTCAGCATCATCTCTCCATACAATTGCTTGAGTTCCCTGCGGAAGCTTGGGTCGCAGTTCGTTCTCTAAATAATCTTGTACTGTATCAACTATGGATAAAACTTGTTCATTACCAATTCTATAGACTTTAACAAACGCCGCAGGTTTTCCATTAAATAAACTAATAAGATCCTGGTCCCTGAAGCTATCCCTAACATTTGCAATATCTTTCAGTTTTACCTGAGCACCATTTCTTCCTGTTAATATAACTATTTCATCAAAATCACTTTTGTTATAATTTCTTCCAAGAGTCCTAAGAACAATATCCTCATTTTTACTCCCAATTTCACCCGCAGGAAGGTCAAGACTTTCCTGTTTAATTATACTTGCAAGTTTTGGGAGGGTAATATTATTCTCCTTTAATGAATTATTATCAATCTCGATAGAGATTTCATAATCCCTAACTGAACCAACCTCAACTAAAGAAATATTATTTTTTGAACTGAGGTCATTTTTCACCTCGTATGCAAGTTCCTTGAGAAGTCGTTCTGAAATATCTCCAGCAATTGCAATTTCTATAACTCTTTTTCTGGTTGATAAAATTTTAACTTCTGGTTTTTCTGCTCCTTCCGGGAAAGTTGTAATCCTATCAATTTCTGCTTTTATTTCATCAAGTTTAACAGATACGTTTTGACCAAGCGCTAGTTCAATTGTTACAATTCCAAGATTTTCTATTGCCGTAGATCTGATAGTTGATATGCCATCAATACCTTCAATTTGTTCTTCAATTCTCAAAAGGATAGATTCCTCAATTTCATCGGGGGATGCGCCTAAATATTCGATTCTTACACTCAAGGTCTCTAGAGTTATTTCTGGGAAAACCTCAACTGGTATCGAATAAAAACTTAAAATACCAGTTAGAAACATGAAACCCATTAATAGGTTTGGTGCAACTCCATGTCTGGCCATCCATTCAATTGCAGAGTTCATTGCGCGAGGTCTTTTTCAGGAATAATTTTTACATCCATACCATCGAATACAGATTTTAACTTATTTACAACAAGGGTTATTTTCTCATTTTCAATAGCTGAAGTTACAGCTATGAATTTATCAAGTTCTTGGATTATATTGACATTAATGATTTTAATTTTATTTTTTGAGTCAATAATCCAAAGCTTACTATTATCTCTTAAAGCTTTAAGAGGAACTAATGCATGGGGAATTTTTATTCCTTCTATCTCGACCCTGGAGTAAACCCCTGGAAGAAGGCTTGGGGGTTCTATAAATGTCTTTCCATTATAATTATTAATTAATTTACCTGGTAATGTTGGATTAGGAATATTAATAATGACATCAATGGTTTTTGTTTCTGGGTCAACTCCGGCTTCAACTCTGTCAAGATAGCCTGGCCACTGATATAGATCACCTCTGTATGGGATTATTACCCTAGTATTTATTTGTTTTCCAATCTTCTTATCCCATAACCCCGGTATTAGTGAAGCATCATAATCAGACAAAGCAACAACAATTTCAAAGAATTCTTCCGCATATATTTCTGCAACATTTGCTCCTTTTTGGACAACTGCTCCTTCATCAATTTGTTCTCTTAAAACTCTTCCATTAAATGGAGCTATAATTTCAGTATATTCTAAATCAAGTTTTCGAGAAGCGCTTAGAGCTTTTGCACTTTCAATCTGGGCTTTTAGCTTATCCCTTCGGCTTTCAGTTTCTTGTCGCTTCATTTCTGAAGCTGTTCCACTTTTTGAAAGTTTATTATCTCTAACCAGCTGTTTTTCAACAAACTTTAATTCGGCATTTAAGGCACTTTCTTGAGAAAGTGCTTGATTTAAAGCGGCTTCATAAGGTCGAGGATCAATTGTGATTAACACTGAGCCCTTAGCAAAAACTCCCCCAGTGACCATACTCTCATGCATTTTTATAATCTTTCCGGAGACTTGAGTAGTGATACTGATTTTAGTTTTTGGGTATACAGGTCCGGTACCAACTACAGGTATGGGTTTTTTAGTAAAATATATATCTTTAACAATAGCGTTAGGTATTTGAGGTTTAGTAGGAATTTTTTTTGGTTCTGGAGAAAAAACATAAAGAAAAAAGGAAAATAAAAATCCAAAGAATACGATGATTATGGGCTTATTCTTAAAATTTTTATAGTTTATATTTTTAATTCGTTCTTTAAAATCCATGAGATTCTTTCCTAGGGGAAACTTTTCAGACAATACTTGCTGACTGACTAGTTAGTCAGTATAATAACATCCTAGTTATTCTCTTGCAATGAGGAATTATTTCAAATGATTGAACAAGGGCCAAAAAAGTCTTCAAGAACTGTTCAGAAAGAGGCTAGGCCAAAGGAAATTATATCTGCGGCACTAAATGTATTTGAGAGTAATGGTTTTGCTGGAACACGATTAGATGAAGTAGCAAAATTTGCAGGAATAAGTAAGGGAACTATATATCTTTATTTCGAAAATAAGGATGAGTTATTTAAAGCATGTGTTCGAGAGACTGTTGGTAAACCAATTGCTGAAACCTTAGAATCTGCAACAAAATTTGAGGGCCCAACCGAGAAGCTTTTGCATGAATTAGCAGAGAAAATCGGTAATACTTTTTCTGATCCTGGGTATCGTTCAATTTTCTTTCTAATTATCTCAGAGGGAAAGAGGTTCCCTAATTTAGTAAAGTTTTATTATGATGAGGTTATAACTCCAAGTGTCAGTAGTTTATCTAATATTATCCAAAGAGGTGTGGATAGGGGTGATATAAAGAATAGCATATCTCAAGAAGATGCATTGTTATTATTGAGCCCAGTAATATTTATAAATGTATGGAATAGATTATTCAGGAATGAAAAGAAAATTGACCTGAAAGAAACTCTTCATTCCCATATCGATATTTGGCTTAATGGAACTCGACCAAAAAAAAACTAGTTAATTATTTAATTGTTTGCTCATATTCTACTAGTTCGTAATGAGTCTGCATATACCCTGCAACGCCACCTTTAAGGAAAGTATAATTTCCATCTGTAGAGGTGTAAACTTGATAAGGTGGATGTTCTTCTGGTAATTCTTTATTTGTCGGGACTTGGAAATGATGTGCATCAAATGATCCAGCACCAACTGTAATTTTTTCATCACCAACATATACAAGATCTAGGCCTAAAGGATAAAGCATTGGACCTGTAGCGCCTCTATGGTCTGGAGAGCATAGGAGAATTTCTTGAATTCTTTGTTCACCTGGTCCCATTGATAAATCATAATGAGAAAAGTGCCAACTATCACATGCAATTGCATGATTCTGAAATGACTTTAACGGACCATGCTTAAGTTTATAGTTTTGTGAAACTCTTCCCTCAAGCGCAGTAAACGTTTCACATTCTGCTGATGTTTCATAAAATTTAAACCATCCGGAGCCCATGAATTTATCACCTACAGTTAGACGAACAAAGCAATCTTGTGGCATCCAATTATTGTCAACAGTATAAGTAGCATCTCTCATAACCGATGGCCGGTCATCAATTTCTGTATGTACTGATATTGTCCTAGACCCATCACCATATTTAATTATATTGTAGAATTCCCGGCCACGTTCATGATCTAATCTTTCTGGTTTTTTTGAAGTATATGCAATTACCCCTCTTGTGATTGTATGATCAATTTGAGTAATAGAATCCATTTTATTACTTTTATTCATTTAAAATTATCCTTCGGTAAAAGAAATTAAAGTTATAAATAAGCTTTAAAATTAGTATAATCAATTATTATTCTAAACGCTTTCTATCATTGTATTCACAGATTCAAAACCTGCAAAAGTTATTATTTGCATGGCTTGGTTTCCATTTTATAGCCTTTTCAAGTACTGAACCAATCTGTAACGCAAGAAGATCATTTTCTGGTGCGGTAATAATCTGCATTCCAATAGGAAGTCCTTTTGGTATATTTAATCCAGAAGTGTTATCTGTTGGTATCGATATGGCTGGGCAACCACCAAAGTTTGCAAGACATGTAAAACTTGCAATATTTTTTGGGGTTTTGTCTTTAAAGGAAAATGCCGTGGTTGGTGTGGAGGGTATAACAAGAGCGTCAAAATTATTAAAAATTTTTCTTATAGAAACCCTTGTACTTTTTATACTTGAAATAGCTTTTAGTAACTTTGGTGCATCCTGATTCTTTGCATAATTAATATTCTTAATAAATTCATCAGAAAATTCTTTTTTATTTTCGATAATTTTTGTTTTATGGAAATTATATAACTCTGACTCTATTATTAGCATAGATTGAGGAATTAATTTTTCAGGACTAAAGTAATTATCTATATCTATCTCATTAATTGTTGCGCCTTCTGAGCCTAATAATAAAATAGCTTGATTGTATGCTAGTTGAATATCGATGTTTAATTCCGAAATATTATTATTATCAATAAACCCAATATTTTTACCATGTAAGGATTTTATATTTAGATCACTATTGTGAATGTATGGCTTCATATTTTTACATTCAGGATCTGCAAAATCGAACTTACTTATAATCTCAAAAAGTAAACTTGCATCTTCAACAGATCTCGTGATTGGGCCCGCATGATCTAACATTTTACATAATGGCATTATTCCCCGGTTGCTGATTCTTCCAAAAGTTGGTTTAAAGCCAACTGTGCCACAAAAGGAAGCAGGGATTCTTATTGACCCAAGTGTATCAGTTCCAATAGCCCCAGCACAAAGCCCTGCCGCTACAGCGCTTCCTGCTCCTCCAGAAGATCCACCTGGAGTAAATCCAATATAGTGAGGATTATTACATTTACCATAAAACTCATTCTGTGTAGTCGCACCGAGAGCAGCCTCATGCATATTTAGTTTTCCTAGTATAACAGCACCTGCATCTTTTAGAAGTTTTACAATAAAAGAATCTTCTTTAGATATTTCATTTCTATACGCTTTAATACCCCCAGTCGTTATAATATCCTTAATATCAATATTATCCTTAATCGCAATTGGAATACCGTCGATTGGGCTTAGTTCTTTTCCATCTCTTCTCCTTTTATCTGATTTTTTTGACTCCCATATAGCACTTTCCTCAAGAATGTTTATAAATGCATTCAACGTTCTATTTTTTATTTTTATAGCTTCTAAATATTTCTTAGTTATATCAAGAGATGTAAAACTATTTTCGCTTAGACCTTTAGATAAATTTGATATTCCAAGCGAAATAATATTATTCTTCATAACCCTATACTCTTTCAAAAGGTAAGTATTTATTATCACCTTTAGAGGTCCATATAATACTTTCGCTTCTATAAATATCCCAATCAAGAAAGTATTTTGGTAAATTAATTATATTAAGATCTGAATGATTATAATATAGACGTTGTATAACCATAAGGGCCATTTGGTCTATAAACCATTTATCGACTTTTTTTTCTTCAAAGTATAAAATATATGAAGCTATTGCTTCGGCTATACGAATAGACTTAGCAGAATTCGAAAAAATACAAATACCAGCAGCTGTTTTCTGATTAATATATATTTCATTAGTGCGCGAATACATTGCTACATCAAATTCTGGAAGATCTTTAATAGCTTTTTCAATATCTTTTTTAACTAAGCTATCAATATCTAAAACTATAATAGATCGATTAAGTTTTTTAAGAAACATTGGCATAAGTGTATATCTTCTAGAAGCAAATTTAACATTTGATATACATTTATCAATTTCCCAAGTTAATGAATTATTCTTTAAGTCAAATAAAGATAAATTAGGCTCCTCTTTAGAGATTAAGTGGACATGAATATCAGTTGTTTTAGAGTTCTTTTTTAAAGAATAAATGAGTTTTTTAAAATATTTTTGATAGTAATTTACATCACAAGAAACTAAAACTAGTGGGTTATTCTCAGCTTCGTTAGGCATTGAGCCATATATAATAGGTTGCTTAAAATATTCGTAGTTATTAATAATGCTTATCAATTCTTCTCCATATAAGCAATTCAAGTTATGTTGTGATGTTTTTAAACTTTCGTCAATTAATCCTAGGTCTAGCAAGGCTCCACTCTTAATTAGTGTTTCTTCAGCGCTTAAATCATTTAGTTGAATAATGTCTTTTTTTAATTTAATTGCTAAGGCATCATTGCTAATTTTTTTATACGCGAGAGATTTAAGAGATAGTATTTTGATATTTTTCGGATATTTTAATTCAATTTGATTTAGTATTTGAATTGTTTTATTAAATCTAGATAGTTTTATCAATATATCAGCATAAGTTATTGCTGCTTTATAATCACCTGAAATAGAGAAGTATTGTGAATAGAACTTTTCTGAATCTAAAATATTACCAGAATCTCGTAATGCATGTCCCATTTGAAATAGTGCTGATGCCCTACAATTATTACTTTTTAGTGCACGTTTTAGAAGGTCAATAGCATTTTTAAAATTTTTATTCTTGATTTCTTTAACTGCAAAAAACTCTAGCGCTATTGGTTCACTCGCATCTTCTTTTAAAATTTTTTTAAAAACTTTTGTGGCGCTCTGATCATTACCTTTTTTTAATAAGCTAAGAGCATGCTCCACTTCAGAATTAGTTTTAGCCATTTTTTAATTTTTCAATCTTTCTTAGGGTTTTTAAAATTGATGTATGAGCTGATTCATGATCAAGTATATCAATTGCTATATCTTTAATAAACCAATGATAATATTTTTTATAAAGAATCTCCATCTCATCTTTATTCCATGACCTAAGCTTCATATATGCTTCATCTAATAGATTTATATCACTTTTAATAGCCAGCTCATCATATTCAGAGGCTCCAAACATTACTATTGGTTTACTATGAAGAATCGCTTCATGCCCAACTCCACTATTAATGGTATATAGGGCAAAACAATTATCTAAAAGATCATGAACACTTGCATCAGACCATTTTACATAGGAGCCTTTAGTAAGTTTTTTGAAGTGTTTGCATGACTCTGGGTCTGCTGGGTGCTCCTTAAAAACTATATGAATTTTATTTTTATTTGCCCAGTCTGATAATTTTATTATTACCTCTTCTTNGCTTACTTTGGAGAAGTATCTGATGACTTCATCGTCAGGAATTTGACAAGGAAAAAATATAAAAGGCTTGTCTGGGATTATACCTTCTTTAATTAGGAGACTCTTTGGTTTTCTTTCTTTTTGATTAAATTTACTTTCATTATTTTGTAACGTAAGTTCTTTGTATTTTTCAAATACATTACTATCCAGTTGACAGTTTCTGAATTGATCATAAGGATAACTATTTGCGCCAGCCCCCCATCCATCTTGATCAATAGTAAAGACCCATCTATGGGCAACTTGCATTAGGTATAAGCAAGGTACAAGAGCCTTTTCAAATTGAAATTTTTGCTTGTGAGGTACTATCACAAGATCTGCTTTCGTAAGGTTGGCTAACTTAGGTGTTATTTCACTCCCCGGCCTTATAATAGTAATGGGAGTATAGCCAAGAGACCGTAATGTATCCTGGATGAGTTCATAGCATTTTTTCCATGCGTCTCTTAAAGAGGCTTGTTTTCCATGAGCAAATGGAGAATTATCTTTATGATCTTTCATATGGCTAACAAGTGGGGGACTTTTAAATGGTAGTGTTAACTCTGGCTTAAGAAGAAGTATTTTAAACTTGTTTGTGGTTGGCCAGAACCTTGTTAGATATTTTTCTTTGTTAATCCTATTAT
>NZGX01000060.1 GCA_002691085.1 Rhodospirillaceae bacterium
ATCGAGGGTCTCAGTCTTGTAGAAGCTTTATGGGCTAGAATGTGTGAAGGAACTCGAGAAGACGGATCAATTATTGAGTCTAACGATCCTCAATGGTTCAAGTTAAACTCCATCGCAAAGCAGTCTAAAGACCATCCCGAGGAATGGTTAAAACAATCTGAGGTTTATGGGGATCTTTTTCAGAATACTCTATTTGTAAATTCTTTTACACATTGGCTACAAGAGCTCTATGAAAAAGGTGTAGAGCAAACTATTAATAAATATATTAGTAATTAATTTAAAGCTTTTAGACTATTCCTGAAGAACTGCCGCCACTACTTTTACGAGTATTAGCTTTTTCTTTTTTGTAAAGTTCCATTAGTTCTTGGTTCAGCTTGGTCCTATCATCAGAATAACGTTCTTGCAGCGCTTTCATCTCAGGTTGTAATTTTTTTAATTTGGTCATTGCCTTAAATTGTTTATCAGCTAAAGGGTATAGCAATAGCCTAAGAAAGACTGTAAGAGCTAAAATTGAGAGGCCAAAGTTACCTAACTGATCCTTAAGCCATATTAAACTATAAAAAAGAGGTTTTGTAAGGAAATAAAACCAACCAAAGTCTATGGCAAGGTCAAATCTTGCAATGCCATAGTTTTCGGAATACCTGTCCAGGAGTTTAACTTCTTTTGCTCCTGCAAAAAAAAGTGTCTCTACATTTGAGGATTCTCCTGGAGAAACAATAGTTGGTTTAATTGTTCTAAAGTCAACTTGGTAAAGATCACTTCCATTGAATACATGCCTTAAAGAGGTTTCAATTTCTTTATTCTGATCAGAGATTAGTGCTGTTAGCCAATATTTATCTGTAAAGCCTGACCACCCGCCTATTGAAGTAATCTGTTCTAATTTTTTTTCACGTACTTCGCTATAATCGAACTCACTTAACGTATCATTAAAAACACCTAATGGCCCCTCATGAAGTATAAAAAAACCAAGAATTTTTGGGGTGCTAATTCTGGTAATTGAGCCGTATGGATAAAGTGCTATTTCATTACTAGTATTATTAATTATTTCATCGTAAATGCTAAACATATAGTCGTCATCTATAGAAATTTTTCTTTTAAATAATAATCCCTGCCCATTATCCCAGTAGAGATTAATGGTATTTTGCTCAGTCAGAAGTTGTGATTTATTTTCTTGTTTCCAAACAGTTTTATTATTTGGAGTTAAAATTGATCTGTCTGAACTAAGCCATCCTATTTCTGCGAAATAGGGATTTTGCGTAGACGAAGGAGAAAGGAGAACAATTTCATCACTGCTTTCTGATGTGGTTTTGCGATATTTAACTAGCGTCAAATCATCCAACCTAAGACCTTTTAAAGAGAATGATCCACTTAGACTATTCGTTTGTATTTGAATTCTATCAGCAGTATCAACTATTTTTTCCCGATCTACAATTTTTTGCACATTCTGAGCTGGAAGACTTGGTTTTATTACTTCTTCATTGAGAATATTTTCAGGGTTATCATTAATACTCTCTACTTTGGTATTTTCAAGATTAGTTTTTGGAGCAAAGAAAAAATCCCAAACAAATAATATAGCCATTGAAAGTACGATGGCTAAGAGCATATTCTTCTGATCATTCATACTTTATTACTCGATGAATTGTTGGAGGTGAAATAGTTTTTAGCAGGTGCCTGTGAGTCAACTGGGTCATAGCCACCATCAGACCAAGGATGGCACCTTAACACTCTTTTTAGAGAGACATAAATACCTTTCTTAAGACCATATATCTCGATAGATTTAGAGGTATATTCTGAGCAAGTAGGAGCATATCTGCACCTAAACCCAAGTAAAGGGGATATGAAGATTTGATAAATCCTAATAAAAATCTTAACTAATCTAATCATAAATTTCATTATCTTATTTAAGTTACTGAGAGCTTTTGAAGAGCATAAGTTAGATCATTTTCTAGAGATTCAAAAGGAATTCTCGTTATTTTATTTCTTGCAATTATTACGTAGTTTGTCCCTGGAGTNCCTTTTTGTTTTATAACATTGCTAGCTGCAGACCTAAGTCTTCTTTTTACTTTATTTCTAACTACAGCATTTCCAATTTTGCCACTTACAGTGTAGCCTATCAAAATATCAGAATTAATCTGTGAATTTCTATATTTGGAAAAAATTACAAAACTATCAGTTACAATTTTATTTTTTTGGGAGGTAACCTCTAAGAACTCTCTTTTTGTTCTTAGTCTTCCTAGGCAATTTCCCAAAGTTTAGTCCTTTATAATTGGAAATTAGAAACTATGCAGATAATTTTTTTCTGCCTTTTGCTCTTCTGGCAGCAATAATTCTTCTTCCATTTTTTGTCGCCATACGAGAGCGAAAACCATGTCTCCTTTTTCGGACTAATCTGCTAGGCTGAAAGGTCTGTTTCACTTGAATTTCTCCGTATTAAGTCAAAGAGGCATGGCTCTGATAATAATATAAATTTAGAAAAGCTATATAACCCTGGCAGTATAAAGTGTCAATAATTGCTGGTCTAATTAATGAAAAAATCCCAGAAAAACAAGATTATTTGGCAAAAAATATAATTCGCTATTACATTCTTTGATTGAAATTTGTTATAAACGTGTTTGGCTATATTAAGGTAAAAATTATGACTCAATCATCCACATCATCAGTTTCTCGCACTTCTACCGATAGTATTAAGTTGAGAAAAGGAAAATTACCTCTTGTTTGCATAACAGCATACTCAGCACCAATGGCAGGTTTATTTGATGATTATGCTGATATTATTCTTGTTGGAGACTCTTTAGGTATGGTCCTTTATGGATTGCCATCTACTTTGCAGGTTTCTGTTGAAATGATGATAAATCATGGTGCTGCAGTTGTAAGAGGATCACAAAAAGCTTTTATTGTTGTGGATTTGCCATTTGGGTCATATCAGAGGTCTCCAAAAGATGCGTTTATAACAGCTCAAAAAGTAATGTCTGAGACTGGATGTAATGCAATAAAAATTGAAGGCGGCAAGGCTATGGCAGAAACAGTCAACTTTCTAGTTAATAGAGGAATCCCAGTCTTAGGTCATATAGGTATGTTACCTCAATCTTTTAATCAGCTGGGTGGTTATAGAGTAAGAGGTAAGACAGAAGAGACAGAAAGTGAAATTATTCAGGATGCTAATATTCTCGAAGAAGCAGGGGCGTTTGGTATAGTAATTGAGAGTGTAGTTGAGCATATTGCGGAAAAAATTACAAAAAATATTTCGATTCCAACTATTGGAATCGGAGCTTCAGTAAAATGTGATGGCCAAATTATTGTGGCTGAAGATATTCTTGGCATGTTTTCTGATTTTGAGCCAAAATTTGTTAAAAAGTATGCAAATCTATCTCCCTTAATTTCTAAAGCAGTAAAAAATTATGCTGATGATGTTAAAGATAGAAAATTTCCAGGCAAAGAGCATTGCTATTATAAAAAATAGGATTTTTTTTGAATGAGTTTCCCTGATTCTTGTTTGGACATAGTCACAAGTACAAACAAATTAAAAGACACAATTCTTTGTGCAAAAAGGCAGAATAAGAAGATAGCTTTTGTTCCAACTATGGGATCTCTTCATAAAGGACACCTGTCACTAATAAGAAAATCAAAGTCTCTGGGAGATATTTCTGTCGTATCAATATTTGTTAATCCAATGCAGTTTGGCCCTGGAGAAGATTTTACTTTTTATCCAAGACATGAAGAGAATGATATTAAATTATTAGAGGACAATGCTGTAGATATTTTATATTTACCTGACAATACTACAATTTATCCTGAAAACTTTCAGACTGAAATTTCTGTTAAAAAGATTGAAAATATTTTATGTGGAAAGTTTAGGCCTTCTCACTTTAAGGGTGTTGCAACTATTGTTACTAAATTATTACTTCAAGTTTTACCTGATTATGCCATTTTTGGTGAAAAAGATTATCAGCAACTAGTTTTAATAACCCAATTAGTCTCTGACCTAAATATACCAACCAGTGTAGTTGGATGCCCAACAATTAGGGAGGATGATGGTCTTGCTTTCTCCTCAAGAAATTCTTTATTAAATCAGGATGAAAGGAATATTGCACCAAATCTATATTCCGAACTACGGTCTGTTCAGAATTTAGTAAAGTGCGGGACAAACATATCTTATGCATGCAAAGAAGCAACTCAAAACCTAATGAAAATAGGCTTCAGTTCAGTTGACTATATTGAGGTTCGTGATGAGAAGAACCTTCAAAAACTGGATAAAGCAGAACCCAACGCTAGATTATTTGGTGCCGCAAACATTGGAAATACAAGAATAATAGATAATATCCCTATATAAATTTCTAAATATTTCTATGTTTAACGAATGTAGATATGAACTTCCGATGATCTTGCAGAAGCACTAGACATTGCTGATAGCATCACTCTTTCAGATGGTAATCCCATCCTTGATAAAGATTGAAGAACCTTTTCAGCATTTCTTTTTGCAGCACTCGTTGAAAGATTTCTTTTTGACGATCCTGGACTAACTGCTACTAAATCAAACACTGCATCTGGTCTTCTGTCTAAAGCTCTACTTATAGCTTGATACAACGCTGGTTCATAAGTTACGTCCTGTCTATCAAATCTAATTACAACAAGAGGCCTTCTTTCAGAGAAGTCTGCTGGTGTACCAGTGGGAATCATTGGTGATCCTGCCATAGAGGCTTGAGGAGCCACATATAGTTGACCTACGTTAATATCTCTAGCAAGTTCGACTAATTTTTCACGTTCTTTTGCTACGAATTCTTGCTGTCTGCCCATATCCTCATTCAATTCACCTAACAACCGTTGTATAGTGACAGTTGTCTGATTAACTTCATCTTCAAGCCTTCTAAGCTGTCTATGATCATCATCAACAGCACCTGAAAGCCCGAAAGCTGCTCTAACACTGTCCAATAGATAGGCTGACATAGCAGAGTCGGCAGCAACCTGAGCTGTAAGTTGGTTCATATCAGAGATATCGTCTTCGATCCTATCTAATTGATCTTGAGCAGAACGCCACTGATTCATTACCTGAGGGTTACCAGGAGTTGTTCCTACTTGAAGGCGACTCTTGATACTTCCGACTAATCCATGATAATTACCAGCATTACCTGCAGTAGTGGAGCGTATTTGATCAAGTTCTCCATTTCTCAACGTAAGAGTTCCCCTAAGTTGATCCAACTCACTTGTAAACTGAGAAGCTTTTTGGTTAACAAAAGTACCTGAATTATTTGCTGCTATACGAGTAAGCCCAATTTGTTGGGTACTCATTGTAGCTGGTCTAACAGCATTAGGCTCTGATGTAATTTGATTCGTTGCTGGAGTATCTGAAGTCATATCTTCAAACACTGGCAATAGTGCATCTGTTGCAAAAGAACACCCACTTAAGATTATGGCTGCGCTAGCAGCAACAAAAAAGCGAGCGGACAGCCCCGTTCTGTTCATATTAGTCCGTCCCTTTACTTATCTGGTTCAACCAGAATAAAATTAATTTTATTACACTTTTAATCAGAAATTTTTCTGAGGTTCTATTATACCAACAAAAGCTTTTCTGATATAGACATCATGTAACACAATACAAGATATATTTCTATTTTAATTAAAATTAGATCATCGAACAAGCAGGATTCTTAGTAAAATGTCAACATATGAGGTAAAAATTTAAAAAAATACTTGTTTTTTTGTCCTAATTTGATTGGTTTTACAAGGATTATACTAGACACTACGCTTTTCCTTGATTAGATAGCTCTTCTTAAGATCATTTTCTTAGCGCCCGTAGCTCAACTGGATAGAGCACCTGACTACGGATCAGGAGGTTAGGAGTTCGAATCTTCTCGGGCGCGCCAGGGAATCATCATTTTATAGACACAACTTGTGGCAATAATGACAGATTTCCTAGTCATAATGCATCTTTTGAGTTCATTTCAATTCCTTCATTAGGGTGCTTATTGATTCAAGCTTATCTAACTTTTCTAGGTTATTGCGTAAGTTTGTGTAATTGCGTTTAGTTAGGTGTATTTTTGAACATTCCTCAAATTTATTCCAATATTCAGCATCAGAAAAAGGGTGATTCTTACTCCCCACTGGAAAAAAGGTTTTTTCTTCTATCTCACTTCCATCAACAAGTTTAATTGTCAATTTTGTTGGTATTTCTATTTCTGATTTATCAACTCCTATTAGTTCAATTTTATCATAAATGTTCTTTAAGTCAGGACAGGAGATTTGTGTTTCTTTAAACTCGCTAAGGCCGCACCTTCCTAAATTTAGGATACATGATAATGCAAACTGCATAGAAAATTTAGCTTCCATGGAGTTTTTAGGATTATTATACATCAGATTATTTAAATGTGAGATTGGAGCTTCAACAGTAATTTTTTTAATTTTTTCAGGTGTTAAATTTAATTTATTTCTTAAATTTAACATAATATCCATTGCTCTATGAGCACTCCCACAGTTAGGGAAACGTTTAACTCTAAATCCGTAAAAGTCTAAATGAAGAGGTTCCTCAATGTTTTTAGTATCAAATTTTAATGTTTGACCATGTTGAGGTTTACTAATTGATTCTTTTAGTTGTTCATAATCCTGACCTATCATCAGGTAATTCATTCCATTAATACCATCGAATGTTTGAAGTCCTGCGGTTATATTATTCTTTGCGAGAGAGGCAGCTATGGTTCCAGATTTAGCGGCAAGCCCTGAATGTAAAGGTTTCATTTTGGTACCAAATTGACTCATGAAACCTGAAGCAAGACTAGTTGAAATTGAAAGTGCAAAACTCGATTGGTCTTGGTTTAACCCAAGAAGTCTGGCGCATGCCGCACTTGCACCAATTGCACCAACTGTTGCGGTTGCGTGCCAACCTCTATTTCTATGGTAAGGGTTTAGACCCTGTCCAACTTTACCCATAATCTGTAGACCACAGATATAAGCATCAATACATTGTATCCCTCCTAATTGGTTTTCTTCAGCAAGGGCTAAAATCGCGGGTATTAGGACTGCTGATGCATGTGCTTTTGCAGGATCAAAATTGTCATCAAAATCTAGTGCATGGGCGGCAGTTCCATTTACTAAAGCTGCCCATGGAGCACTTAAAGATTTTTTATTACAAATCAAAGTTGAGGAGCCGGCTCCCCATGATTCAACTGTTTTAATTACATCCTTGGTTACTGGCTCTTGTGACCCTGGTATCGTAACAGCAAGAAGATCTACAAACTGTAATAAAGTAGACTTTATAGTTTCTTCGCTCCAAATTTTAGGATGTGTTGCGAGCCATTTACCATATTCGATTATGGGATTCTCTTGATTGACTTCCGACAAATCTTTACTACTCATTATGTAATCTAAAAAAAATTCTTTCTTTTCTCATATTCTATTAGTTCATAATAGGTTTGCATGTATCCTGTGCAATATGCTTTTAATAGAACGTAGTCACCATCATTTGTTACCCAAGTGTGATAAGGTGGGTGAATATCTGTTCCCATGTATTCATCATCAGTATTAGTGCCATAGCTAAAATGATATGCATTAAATTTACCTGCCTCTACTTCTACTGTTTCTTCACCATAGTATCTCATTTGCAAGCCTTTTTTGTGGAGAAGAATGGGTCCGTCTGCTCCTCGGTGGTGAAATGAACACATTAGATGCAGGTCATTGGTATGTGTTCCTGGTCCCTTTGAAATTGGGTAGAGATGTGTATGCATAGCATCAGCTTGGATAGGATGTGTGCCAAAAAAACTTGGCTTAGCTTCTAATTCTAAAGTTTGAGATATACGCCCTTCTCTAACCGTATAGCCTTCACATTCAGCCTTATTTTCTGTGAAACGATACCATGTAGAGCCTACAAATTCATCATCTGTATTGATTTGCACAAACCCATAGGTAGGATTCCAATTTTTATCTATTGTGGTTATCGAATCTCGAAGAACGCGGGGAGAGTTTTCATCAATTGAACAATGTGCTCTTAGGGTTCTGGAGCCGTCAATATTAATTGTATAGATGAACGTTTCTCCGCCACGTTCTTTATTAATAATTTCTTTTTTTTTGGAAGTGTACCTTATTTTACCTCTAATCGTGTAGTGTTCCATCATTGCACCTTTGTTATTCAAAATGTTTATTCTTAATCATTTTTAGTATAACCTATTTTGTTAGCTTTTATAGGTTTAGAATTTTACATAATAATGGGGAACATATGAAAAATGGAATTTATAATAGGGATTTAGATAAAAATAAGGCGAATATTGAGCCTTTAAGTCCTATTTCATTTTTGAAACGGGCTGCGGAGACATACCCAAGAAGAACAGCAGTAGTTTATGGCGATTTAAAATATTCTTATAATGAGTTTTATGAAAGATGTCGCCTTCTTGCTTCAGCTTTATGGAAGATAGACATTAAACAGGGAGATACAGTTGCAGTTTTAGCTCCTAATATACCTGCTCATCTTGAAACTCATTATGCAGTGCCAATGATAGGAGCTGTTTTAAATTCAATAAATACAAGGTTAGACCCAGAAAATATTGCATTTATCTTAAATCATGGAGAAGCAAAAGTACTAATAGTTGACTCCGAGTTTTCGCATATAGCAAAAGATGCATTAAAAAAGGTTAAAAATAAAATTAAGATAATTGAAATTGAAGATTCAGAAATTCAAACAAAAGAGTATCTGAGTGAAGTAAAATATGAAAGTTTTTTAAAAACAGGTAACATAGATTTTTATTTAGAGGGTATCACTGACGAATGGCAGGCGATTGCACTGAGTTACACGTCTGGAACTACTGGAAATCCAAAGGGCGTAGTAACTCATCACCGTGGTGCTTATCTAAACGCTATAGGTAATATGATGGCCTGGGGAATGACTCCCTTTCCAGTTTACCTTTGGACACTCCCTATGTTTCATTGCAATGGTTGGTGTTTTCCATGGACAGTTACTGCTATGTCAGGAACTCATGTTTGTTTGAGAAAGATTGAAACAAAAGTTATTTATAATTTAATGAGTACAAAAAATATTTCTCATTTTTGCGGTGCGCCAACAGTTTTAAATATGTTGGTAAATGCTCCAGAAGACCAAAAAGAAAATCTTCCGAAATCAGTTCAGGTAATGACTGCAGGTGCAGCTCCACCACCAGCGGTCATTGCAAGTATGGAAGAACTTGGAATGAATATTACTCATGCATATGGTTTGACTGAGGTATATGGACCCTGTGTAGTTTGTTCTTGGCATGATGAGTGGGATGTTTTACCCAAAGATGACAAGGCTGCTTTAAAGGCAAGGCAAGGTGTAAGATATCATGTTGTTGAAGGTCTTGAGGTCATGGATCCAGAAAATATGCAACCAGTACCAAAAGATGGAGAAACCATTGGTGAGGTAATGTTTAGGGGCAATGTTGTGATGAAGGGGTATCTTAAAAATGATACGGCAACTAAAGAAGCTTTAAAAGATGGATGGTTCCATTCTGGAGACCTTGCCGTAAAACACCCAGATAACTACATAGAGATTCGTGATAGGTCAAAAGACATCATTATTTCTGGTGGTGAAAATATATCAACTATTGAAGTTGAAGGTGTTTTGTTCAAGCATCCCTCTGTGCTTGAAGCGGCGGTAGTTGCAAAAAAGGATGATCATTGGGGAGAAACGCCTTGTGCTTTTGTAACTTTGAAAGAAGGCGAACAAGTTTCTGAGAAAGATTTAATTGAATTCTGTAAAAATAATATGGCTAAGTTTAAAATACCTAAGACAGTTGTATTTGATGATTTGCCTAAAACCTCAACAGGTAAAATACAGAAATTTAAACTGAGAGAAAGAGCCCAAAGGATAAGTGATACTATTTAATTCTGAAAGTTTATTTAGGATTTCCAGATAGGCTTTCTTTTTTCTACAAAGGCTGAAATTCCTTCTATACAATCATCCTCGAGCATATTCTTCGCCATTATACCGCTGGCATAATCATAGCTTTGACTAATAGGTTTTTCCAGTTGTTCATAAAATGCTTTTTTACCAATTTCAATTACTCTTCTTGGCTTTTTAGTAATAACTCTTGCAAGCCTTTCAACCTCAGCATCTAGTTTTTCTTTTTCTACTATAGAGTTTATTAGACCAAACTTTACAGCAGTTTCAGCTGAAATATTTTCACCAGTAAGTAGCATCTCTAGTGATTTTTTTCTTGGTATAACTCTACTCAATGCAACAGATGGTGTTGTGCAGAATAGACCAATATTAACACCTGGAGTTGCAAAGACACTTTCATTTGAGGCGATTGCGAGGTCGCATGTTGCAACCAGCTGGCATCCTGCTGCTGTCGCAATTCCATGAACTTTAGCAATAACAGGTATTCTTAATTTCATGATTTCCATCATCATGTTAGAACACTTTTGAAAAACTTTTTCTGTGAATTCATGATCATCAACTGATTTTAATTCTTTTAAATCATGTCCTGAGCAAAATGCTGGCCCTTTTGCATCAAGTATTACAACTTTTAAATTATTATTTTTATTAATAGTTTTTAATTCTGCTATTATCAGCCCCATTAGTTCAAAGGATAGAGCATTTCTGGCTTTTGGTCTGTTTAATGTTAAGTTACATATGCCATTCTTATCTTCTCTTAGTAGTAATGATTCTTCGCGTTCCATAATTTATCTTTTNTCTTCAATTAGTTCAGTTAATTCTCCGCATGGCCCCAAGAAAACACCAGATCTCTTTCCCTCATATACATTAATAAACTTATATATAAAATTAATATCAAAATCATCAAGGTCATCAACACTAAAGGTTGTCATTGCAATTCCTGGAGGAAGTTGACCGCTTGTGTTAGGTCTAGGGCCAGTATTATTCTTGTATTCATCCAGCTCTATACTATTTCCTTTTTCTCTGAGTCGGATAAGACCAAGGTTAAATAATTCGTCCTCAGGTAAGTTTTGTAGTTGAGAAATAAGACCGCCTTTTGATTGGAATCTGTACCCACTTTTTAAATCTATATTGAATAGATTTGAATAAAATGACTCAATCTCATCGATGTCAATTCCAGCAAGGATCATTATAAATATTCTTCCAATATCTGACTGTGGTAGTGGAAGATTTGATTTAGACCTGTCGCCAGTTTCACATGTAAGGTAAATTACTTCTTCAGCAGGGCCTATGTATTGCGAAGCCCTAATTGATGAATTGCCTCCCATAAGATTTGCAGGTCCTCCAATATGTTTAAATTCTGAATATATCAATTCCGAATGAATCTTATCAACATCATCACATATGATTTCAATAGCATTCCAGCCCCATGAATTCATTGCTTTGTAGGAAGTCACGGGATCTATTTTTACCGCTCTAATGAAAACATCCTCACCACTTTCAGGTCTAAGTAGAACATAAGGCTTACCAGAACTTAAAGGTGCACCCCACGATAAAGCCATTTCTTTTGGAACATTGGACTCTTCAACTATTTCGTATTTAAGCCATTTAGTGTAAAGATTTTTAAAACTATTTATATTTGGTGCACCAACCGTAGCCATTTTTATCCGGCTTGCTGAAGGAACTTCTTTATTGATTTTTGCATCTAAAACAGATGGAGNCATAGCAATAAAACCTCCTAGACCATTAATAAATTTTTTTCTTGTAATCATCTTTCCATCCTAAAATAAAAACCTAATTCTTAATCATAGCTCTTACATTGATCTCCATTTTTAATTCTGGTATCGCAAGTGCACTTACACCAATAACCATAGAGACAGGTTTATGTCCTGTAGGAAAAAAATTACGGACATCCTGGTATACTTTTTCAGGGTTTACTTTATCAAGATCAACAATATAGATTTGTATTTCTATGACATCCTCCCTAGTTGCCCCGGCTGCATTTAAAGCTAGTTCAATATTTTCCCAGGTGAGTTTAGATTGTGCTTCGAGAGTTTCAGGTATAAAACCATCTGGTTTTAGACCCGCTTTGCCTCCTAATAATATTAATTTACCTTGGCCTTCAACTGTAACTACTTGTGAGTAACCTATAGGTTGGTCTAACCCCTCAGGATTCCATCTTTTTATATTTATTTCAGCATTTGTCAGTGACGGCGCAGTCATTATGACTCCTATAATAATTAAATTTTTAATCATTTTTACCTCTAAAATATTTTATTCCTCGACTAATTCTATTAACTCTCCCGTAAACCCCTTTGCTGTCCTTGATCTTTTCCCGTTATAGATAATTGAATCATTATTTACAGTATTTCCCACAAAATCTATATTTAGAGTATCAAGGCTTGTTACTGTGAAGGTTACAGTTGAACAACCTGGGGGGAGTTGGCCTTCATTACACGGTCTTTCCCCAAAAGCTTTATCATATCCGTCATACTCTATAAAATTTCCAACTTTGGAAAGTGCCATAAACCCCATATCATAAATATGTTCTTCTGGTAGATTTTGGGCATGTGCTATAACTCCAATTTTCGTTTGCATGTCCTCTTCTTTTTTAAGTCCAAATTTTGAGCAATAAAACTCTTGAACTTCATCTATCCCATTTGCTGCTAAAATCACGATGAATGGCCTTCCAACAAAAGCCTTAGGTTTTGGTAATAAACTATCTGGGGCTTTAACTTTATCACAAGTTAGGTATAAAATTTCTTTTGCTGGTCCTTCAACCTGCATTGCATGAATAAAATCTAAATCACCTCCTAGGCTTGCTGGAGGCCCTATTATCTTGAAGGGACTTTCTTTTAATTTCTCGTAAAGCTGATAAACATCTTCAACAATTAATTCAAAAGAATTCCACCCTAATGATGTCATTGGTTTGTAGTCTTTTACTCTATCAATTTTACAAACACGAATAAATTTATCTTCCTTAGTTGAGGGTTGTAGTACCAGATAAGGCTGGTTTTTCATTAAAGGAGCGTTCCATGAATCAGCTAGTAATTGGTCTATAAAACCTCTCTCGCAAACCTTATAATCTAACCATGTAGAGTACCACTCTTCTACTATATCAATATTCTCTGCAGCTATAGTATTAACCTTTATCTCTTGAAGAAGCGGCATATTTTTTTCATTCATTAAATCTATCCTATTTTTTAATTTCCTCGATAAGCTCAAGAAGTTCACCAGCTGGTCCTAGAACTGTAGCAGACCGTGACCCATATGAATTAATTGGACTAGAAATATATTTTAATTCTAACTCATCAAGGTTTTTTACGGTAATAGAGGTAATTGAAATACCAGGAGGGAGCTCACCAATATTATGCATTCTTGGTCCAGTATTATTTCCATAACCATCAAGCTCAATTAGATTTCCATGTTCAAATAATGATAGAGTTGTCAAAGGTCTTTCACTATCAAGAGGTATTCCCTGTGCCCTATTGATGAGGGCAATAGGAGAATTATTAATTTTCTTCTTTTGTAAATTAAATTTTTCTGAATACCAATCTTGAAGTTTAAAAATGTCTGGCCCGGCTACAACCATAATAAAGATCCGGCCAATCTTAGATTTAGGCTTCGGTAAGGGAGATTTTTTATAGCTACCGGTTTCTGTTGTAAAATAGATGACATCCTCTTCTTTTCCCTGAACCTGCATAGCTCTTATGCTTGGGTAATTTTTTAGAGCAGCTGGTTCTCCAATGATCTTAAAGGGTGAATTTTCAAAATGTTTATTAAGCTCATCTGGATTTTCACAAATTATTTCTATTGCGTTCCAGCCCCATGTAGTATTTGCGTTGTATTTTGGAGGTTTATTTATTTTAATAAGTCGAATATATACATCCTCCCCGCTCTCTGGTTGCATAACCACATATGGTTGGCCACTAGTTTTTTCAGCCCCCCAAGACAAAGCTAATTCAGTTGGTATATTGCCTCTTTCCACAGCATCGTAGTTTAACCATTTGTTATAAAGTCTCTCAGCTTCTTCAATGTTTACGACACTAACAGTTGCCATCTTAAATCTTATAAGTTTAGACAAATTTTTTTCCTTTGAATCAACTATATTAGTAAAAGTTAAGCTCACTATAAAGAGCAATAAACCAATTTTTAGTTTTTGTCTTAAATGGATTTTGTGCATTTTAATCTCTTAGTTATTGTTTTTTATTTCATTTAGTATTTCTATACCTGTAGCATTCCAAATACAGTCTCTAGTATTTATCCATTCAAAAAGTTTATCTAGGTATTTTATTCGATAATGTAGACCCATTATGTATGGTGTTAAAACTATGGATAAAATTCTTCCGCCGTATGTCTCGGATTCTTCATAAAGCGTAGCAAAGGCATCCTGAACCTGCTCTACAAATTCCTCCTCTGTTTGTTTTTTATCCATTATTATAGTTCTATCCCAAATTTCACTTCCATGTGGCATAGCCCATAAATTCCCAGCATCGCTATTCATTTTGTATGGCATATCGTCGTTACACCAGTCACATGTATATTCGATTCCATTAGAAGCAAGATGTTTGCAGGTGTTCCAGCTTTCAGATTTAGCTGGTGACCACCAACCCAATACTTTTTGATTTGAAACTTTTCTTAAAATATCTAAACTTTCTTTAACTAATGAAGCTTCTGTTTTATCATCCATTCCACCATAATGGATTTTTCCCATGTCAACACCGTGTCCAATAATTTCGTCATTTCTTTCAGTTATTTTTTTAATTATATAAGGATATCTTTGAGCGACTGTGGAATTTACAGCTGCTGAAGCTTTGAGCTTATGTTTTGACAAACATTCCCATATCCTACTTATACCAACTCTATTACCATAGTCACGGGTTGTGAAATGTCTGAGGTCTGGATAAGGAGTTACCATTCCTCCAGGTGCTTTAAATGGTGCTGAAGGTTGATTTAGTGGAAAAAATTCTAGAGAGTAACTTATCCAAACAGCAACTTTAGAATTATTTGGCCAAACTATTTTTTTTCTTTTTTGTAAGATTGACCAATCAAAAAAATCATGGTCCATTCCATACTTTCGCTTCGGGTAGTTTAAATATTCTTTATCTAGTGTCATGTGTAACTCTTAATTCTGATTTTTAATGTTATCTAAGCAAATATCGTAATAATTCTCATAATAATATTCTGCGATTTCTCGACCTGTTGTAATCCATACATCTTCCTTACTATGAGAAGTTATGTAATCTAATGCTTCCTCAAAACCTCTGATCCTGTGAGGGTGCCCTACAGCATAAGCATGCAGAGGAATACACATAACTGTTCCACAGTCAGCTCCCTCCTTTAGTAATTGATCAAATTGATCTTTGATCATTTGTGCATAACGGCGTGGAGTCCCAAGATAAGAGTTGTAGACGATTATATCATTAATTTCTAAAGAGTAAGGCATTGAGATAAGTTTTCCTTTTGATACATTTAAAGGTTGAGGTGTATCATCTTGAAACAAATCACATGTATATAGAAATTCATACTCTGCAAGTAAGTCTATAGTTATTTCTGTGTGCGTTAATGCAGGCGCAAGGTATCCGGCAAGTTTCTGCCCTGTAGCATTTAGTACCGATTCAATACTATCTTCTAAAATTGCCCTTTCCTGTTTTTCATTCATTTCATATGAGTAACGAGTATTATATATGCCATGAGAAAAAAATTCCCATTCTCTATCTCTTGCTTCTTTTATTAATTCTGGATGATGATCTATCAAAGCTATGTTGAGTGACACTGATCCTCTTACATTATATTTGTCCATAACTTCCATCATTCGCCAATGACCAGCTCTATTTCCATAGTCTCTGCTAGAATTTAATAAAACGTCAGGGTGCACTCTTGGCCAAGCTTTTCTCAAGGGATTTACTGGCGGGTTAATTTCATAAAACTCAATATTAGGAGCCACCCAGAAGGCTACTTTTGCACCATTAGGCCATTTAATGTTGGGCCTACCTTCATAAGCCCAGTAATCATAAAGTTTAAGATCATCTTTCACTTTCTACTCCATTAACTTTAATTTTTTAACATTGTTCAAGTTTTACCTTCTAATAATTTCTTAATATCACTTACTGACTCTATATCAGCATATTTTAGTGCAAGATCAGTTAAGTTTGCAAAATGATAACTCTCATGTTTATCAGCAACGCACTCTTCAATTACAATAGTTCTAAAGCTCCGTGATA
>NZGX01000061.1 GCA_002691085.1 Rhodospirillaceae bacterium
CTCTTGATCTAAAACAATCCTCCTGATCAGGGATAACAACAACTGTATGACCCTGAGCTACTAAATATTCATAAAACTTAAACCATTCGCTAATATCTATATTCCGTTCCGCGAAGTATTTACTGAATCTTATAGTCAACACAATATATTCAGAATTTAAACTAAGTTTAATTTGTTGATTTGCGTGATCCGTACCCTTGAATATCTTAAAATTTGCTCCGTTTTGATATAACTTCATAAACCGACTCGGTCTGTATAGTTCCATCGAAGCAAGAAGCTCTTTTTCGGTAATTGCCTCACCTTTATTATGATACATTTTATCATAATTAGAGGGTAAATCATATTTTTGGTTAATACTTGGAGAGTAGTTTTTAAGTATTTTAATATTAGAAATTGTATCTAATACCGAGCAACATCCAAGTATAATGCTTTTAATTCTCCACCATTTTTCATGTTCATCTATACTACTGTCGCGCAGGGTAAAATCCCTAAAGTTATCTGCGCGTATAGTAAGATCAAGTAAGGCTTCTTTAGAAGTAAGTTGCCTGATTGCATCTGCGTGAACCAGAAAATGACCAAAATCGTATGATATAGGCATAATATTTAGGTCATAAATTATTTTAGTTAATTTAGTGTCATTGAGCATTTACTAGCTTCCCGGGGTCTCTTGATATCTGCGAGAAGATATAGGAGATAATACATAGTGACGCATCCATTCAACATTATAATTTATGTTTTCATCTTCAATTAAACCTTTCTCAAAAGCACTTATTACATCGTTGATAGAATCTTCTACAGACTTTTTCGGGGTAAAGCCAACTGTGCTTAGTTTATCGGAGTTTAATCTATATGAACGAGAGTCATTTGAAGTTTTATAGTTAATTTTTGCATTTGTCCTAGCGCCTACAATCTCAGCAATTTCCTTAACAGAGAGATTTTCTCCCCCTGCGTTAAATACTCCCTCTATTTTTGGATTATCAATTAAAAAGCAATAAAGATCAGTAATATCATCTATATGTATGTTAGGCCTGTCCTGGTTACCACCAAGGACGGTAATTTTACCTTTTATTATTGCTTGTGCAGTTAGAAGATTTACAACTACATCTAATCTCATTCTGGGAGAATAACCACATACTGTAGCTGGACGAATAATCTGACAACACATTTTCTTTGAATACGATAACAGTGCACGCTCAGCCACCATCTTTGAAGAATTGTAGACTGTTAAAGGATGAAGATCCATATCTTCAACGACTTGTTCTTCTTTTTTTATACCATATACACTTGCTGAAGAAGCATAGATAAATTGTTTAACGCCTTCTCTATGTGCTTTATCTGCCAATTGCATGGTTGATAACGCGCTAATTTCCCAAGTCATTATTGGATCAAGGTCTCCGCAAGGGTCATTTGCAATAGAGGCAAGATGTATTACAGCATCAAATCCCTTAAGTGATAGATTTGTTAAATTTCTAATATCTTGTTTGATAATTTTTAAATTTTTATGGCTTGGTAAATGATTACCAAACCATTGAAGGTCGACAACAGTTATATTAAATCCTTTTTTGAGAAGTTTTGGAACTAAAACTGTTCCCTTATAACCACATCCGCCAGTAATAAATATATTCATCTTAACTAACCTATATCAATTAAATTAAAAATTTAAAAAGTATTTAAGACTTCTGGGTGAATTCCAAAATTATCATCTAGATTAAATTTTAAGCAAATATTCTCATAGAATATTTTTGCTTCATTTCGTAATTCTCTTTCTACGCGTTCAATATCTTTATGCAGAATTGTATTATGCTCAATTAACCCCCCTATTTTATTGTCTACGTAAGACTGGACTGCAAGATTACGATCACCATAGGAGATCAGTTTTCTGTCTGGTTCCCACCCAATAAAGTTTTTATTTCTATCTCTATTATTAAACCATTTAATGATATCATCAACTATTATTGGGCTGTAGGTTAGGCCATCACGTTTTGTTCCAGTAGCAACGAAGATATTTGGGCAAGAGCCTAATGGCCCTATCATTGGTTTACCATCAAGGGAAATAGGTCTGAAGCCAAGAATTGGCTCTACAAGAGATTTATTTACTTTTTTTGTAAAATCGGATTCAAAGCATTCAAGCAAGTATTTTATTGTAAGAAGTCTGTGTCCTTTAACTGGCTTATGTGTAACAAAATTACCAGCTCCAAGATAATAAATACCATTCTCTCTTGGAACGATATGAATACCACAGGTACTACCTCTATTAGGAGACCTAACAACACACTTAGGTGGTAAAATATCTTTTAATTTATCTGGCAGACTAATTTGCATAGCTGTCCCGGCTCCAAATAAAAGGGGTATAAGTTCATTTGAAAGATCACCAAGAGCATCATTACTATAGGCGCCTGCAGCTAATAAAACTTTTGAGGTATATAAAGTTTCATCCCCTACCGTTATACTAATATGAGACCCCCGGGGAGAAATGTTTTCAGCATAAGCATTAATTAAATCTATGTTTTTTTTCTCACGAAATTTTTTATCAAACCAGGAAAATAATTCTGGTGTGGAAATTGCCATTTCATCTTTAAGTTCAATAAAGTCTGCTGATGAACCAATTTGCATGGTATTCCTTAAGAAATCTATATTTGATGATTCCAAAGTTAATTTTTTATAATTTAAGGAAGCTTTTTTTATTGCACTAAAACAGCCTTTCTCAAGTTCCGTTGAGTCAGGTTTAAGATATACTACAGTGCTATTAGCTACTAAAACGGAAGATCTCAAATTATAACTTTCTAAGAATTCTAACCATTTGGGTATCGCTAAACAGCCAATTTCAAGTTTTCTCTTTATATAGTCATCTTCGGATTTAAAGTAATCTATTTCACCAAAAACATTAAGCATTGCTCCAGCAGCGACACTTGCGCTACCATATCTCGTTTTTGGCCCTATAACACCAACCTTAACTTTATCTGAGAGGTTAGCAATCTTTAATGCTGACATGCATCCTATAATTCCATTGCCAATAATAAGAATATCGTAGTGAGGATTCATTTAAAGACTATTAATACTGTTAAGCATTGTTATATATTTTAGACGAGGATAATATATTATTTATAATAGTATATACTATATTAGCCAAATTATAGCCATATAAAAAAATCTAGATAAACACTAGAACGACTACCTTCAAAATCTAGATAATAGAATTTTATAAATTTTTTAATGAAAATATATTTAAGTTTAAAATAGTTATTTAATTATATATACTGATACCCTTAATTAATAATTATTGAATTAAAGTATAAATTTAGTGTAAAGAGTGGACTTTAATTCTAAAAGATAGAGTTGATTTATGGATGACAAATTTTATGGAGATATATCATCTGAACTAGCAAAAGAAGCTTATGCACCTATTAGTTCAACTCATACAAAATCTAAGAAACGCAACTTAAAGCTTGGTATCAACTCCTCTGAGATTTTTCTTTCAGACCCAAAAATGTTAGGGTTTGTTGCTGCAAAACATAAATTTGTTGGAAAGATGGTTGAAGGCTTTGAAAGTGTACTAGAAGTCGGCTGTATGGATGGGTTTGGTAGTATTATTGTTGCTGATTTTGTTAAAAGCTTAACCTCTATTGATTTCTATAAAGACCATATTGAACAAGCAAAAATAAATGTCGAGCCACATAGAGATAATATTTCCTTCGTAGGAGGAGATTTTTTAGAATACAAGTTCAAGAAAAAATTTGATGGTTGTTTTGCGCTTGATGTTTTAGAGCACATTGACCCCGAACAGGAAAAAATTTTTCTTAGTAAGGTCGTGGACAGTCTAAAGTCTTCGGGTGTGTTTATAGTTGGTATGCCATCAATAGAATCTCAGGCTTATGCTTCGAAGGAAAATATTAAGACGCATATTAATTGCCAAACAGCTAGTCAGCTTTCAAATACTCTCAAATCATATTTTGAAAACGTATTTTCTTTTGGAATGAATGATGAAGTTTTACATACTGGTTATTCAAAAATGTGCCATTATATAATTAAAATATGTACATCGCCAAAATAAGATAGGATTTTAAATCCTACTAATTTTATCCAGAATAAGGTTTAAAGTATGAAGGTGCCTTTCATTAATCTAAATTCACGATACCAACAATACAGAAAAGCTTTTCATCAAGTACTTGATGAGGTTATTGATAGTAGTCAATTTATTTTAGGGGAAAGCCTTAGTAGATTTGAAGATAATCTCTCTGAATATATTGGGACTAAATATTCTGTAGGAGTGGGTAATGGAACTGATGCATTAATTTTAGGTTTGAAATCTCTTGGTATTGGGCAGGGCGATGAAGTTATTACTACACCAATGTCTTATTTAGCTTCGACATCAGCAATTTATTTAGCCGGAGCTGAGGCCAAATTTGTTGATATTGGAGATGATCTAAATTTAGACCCCATAAAAGTTGAAAATGCAATTAATCATAAAACCAAAGCAATACTGGTTGTTCATTTAGCTGGTGTGCCTGCAAAGATGGTTCAACTTAAGACAATTGCAGATAAAAATGGTTTAAAGTTAATTGAGGATTGTGCACAATCTATAGGAGCGCAAATTGATGACAGATTTGTTGGTAGTTTTGGGGATATAAGTGCAATTAGTTTCCATCCAACAAAAAACCTTGGTGCACTTGGTGATGGAGGTATAGTTCTAACAAACCATCAAGAGTCTTATGATTGGCTCAAGAAAGCCAGGAACCATGGACATTCTTCAAGGGACCAATGTGAGTTTTGGTCTATGAACTCTCGTCTTGATAATATGCAGGCAGCATTTTTGGATATTATTTTAAAAGACCTTCCAAAGAGTCTTAATCAAAGAAGATCTCAAGCAGATAGATACAAAAAATTATTGGATAATATGGTAACCTTTCCAGAAATTTCGCAAAATCTCAAGCCCACCTTCAATTTTTTTATGATTCTGGCGGATAGAAGAGATGATTTGATGGATTGGCTCCAAAAACAAGGTATTGACTCTAAAATTCATTACCCTATTCCAATACATCAAATGGACGCCTGCAGTTTATATACAAATTCGAAAAATGATTTGAGCAAAGCAATTCAGAATACATCTAAGATACTTAGTTTGCCAATAGGTCCACATATTGATGATAGCCAAATAGATTATGTGTGTAAAAAAATTAAAGATTTTTATATATAATTTCTTTATTTACTGGCTGTTACTTAATTTTATAATAATTATTAGAGTGAGTTTATAGGATATATAAGTTGTATAAATTGATACTTTTCTCTCTTTTACTAATAACTTCAGTCGAAGCAAAAGACTTATATTATGAAATAAAAAGGGCTAGTCGGGACGGCATCGGTAAGGTTTATCTCGGTCGAGAAATATCTCAAGTAATGGGACATCTTGCTGCTGGTTGGCTTGAGCGCCCCGAGCGTGAGAGGAAAGAGCGAACAGATCTTTTAATTAACAGCCTTGAACTAGAAGCTAATTATGTTGTTGCAGATATTGGAGCAGGAACAGGTTACTTCACCTTCCCTATTAGCATACGAGTACCTCAAGGTAAGGTGTTAGCTGTGGATATTCAGCCAGAAATGCTTGCTATTATTAATTCTCGAAAGAGGTCAGGGGGGCAGGAACAGGGATGGTCTAACATAGAGACAATCCTTGGCAAAGAGACCAGTCCGAATTTACCTAGTGAGACAGTTGATCTGATTCTAATGGTAGATTCTTATCACGAATTCTCTTATCCCCAAGAGATGGGTAAAGCAATGGTAAGTGCATTGAAACCAGGTGGTCGAATCGTTTTAGTTGAATACCGAATGGAGGATCCCTTAGTCCCTATAAAGCGCCTTCACAAAATGAGCCTAAATCAATCAAAAAAAGAGATGGCTGTTCTTGGGCTCGTTTTTATAAAAAATAAGGATATATTACCGCAACAGCATTTTATGATTTTTGAGAAACCAATTTACTAATCCTTTATATATTTTTTCTTCTAGTCTTAAGTACTTTAATCCCAAGAGAAATCTGAAAGATCCAAAATGTTATTATTTCAATATTATTTCTGAATTTCTTTAGAAAACGTAGCTGCCATCATTGCCCACCGTTTGGGTTGGGCCATCAATTCAAGCAGGTTTCCATCTGAGAAAACGCGGTACTTAAAATCAGGACGCATTTTGGATACACGAACATCGATGTAATGAACGTCATCTTCCGTGTCTGTTAGAATCATTCCTGGTACATTAATTGCTTTTAAATCAGGTGCCATGTCATACTGAAAAGCAGCCCAATGCCCAATGTCAGGGCCCTGAATGAAAGAGGTAATTGCTAACCAAGTTCTCGCATTCAATATAGCTTGTTCCTGATTGGTCATCGGGAGAAGATCGAATGATTCAAGTAGATGAGAACCATCCAACTTTGGTGTTCGTGGCTTGAATTTATAAGACTGATATTTTGTTCTTTCCTCCGCAGTGAATTGAGCTGCCCCATGGAGTATGATACCAAAAACACGATTAGGATAATTAGCTGCGAAAGACGCAGCAATTTGTGCACCAGTGTGATGACCTGCTACTAAAATTTTATTGATTTTCAGGTGATCTAGGACATACACAAGATTGGAGGCATACTCTTGTATCGTAGGCTGATGAGGTGGGCGATCTGAACTTCCGTACCCAGGTGTATCGATCGTAATTGCTCGGACTCCTAAATCTGCAAGTTCATTCTGTACTTCTGCAAATTGAATCATTGACATAGGTGATTGATGAAGCAGAACGATGGGATTTAGATCATCACGCGGGCCAATATCCCGATAATGTACTTGACCCAATGGGGATTTCGCATATCCCTTGCCATTGGTCAATATACCCCACCCACGCCAATTATCGTTGGACACTCCTCGCATATCTTCATCTGCTCTTACCGATAGAGCACAAAGGGCAGTTATTGCAAGTATTGCAGTGATAGTTACTTTTAGAGTCCTAACAACTGTCATTTTAAGCTCCTTTTTAGATAAATGGAGGGGATATCGTAAAACATGCTAACATAAGTGCTTTATTATGTTTTATAATTAAACTAGTTATTCTTTTTTTACATTAAAATCAGTGGTTTGTTGCATTTTTACAAAGTGCAAATTTGGGGCTTTAGATAAACTTTAAAAGTATCTTCCTTCTTTGCAATTTAATGAAAAAGAGTAACTGGAGAAGTTTTTGGACTTCTGCTATCTATTTAATTTGAATGTTTTTAGGGAGACAAAGTAATGCGAAGCTTGGGGGTTATTTTTCTTGCGGATGTTGTAGGCTTTTCAAAAATGATGAGCCAAGATGAGGATGGAACGTTAGCGCTCATAAGAAATTTCAGCAAAGACGTTCTAAAACCCAGCTTGGAGAAGCACAGGGGAAAGTTGATTAAATCTCTCGGAGATGGGTGGTTGATTGAATTTGATAGTGCTACTAATGCAGTTACCTGTGCTATGGATTGCCAATCTAGTGCCAAGCGAAGGGGCCAAATAGTTTTGAGGATTGGAATTCATCTAGGGGATGTAGAACATGAAGATGATGATGTTTTTGGAGATGTTGTCAATGTTGCTGCGCGTTTAGAGTCTATCGCAGAAGCTGGAGATATAGCTATTTCAACCTCCACATACTTATGCCTAGATCAAAACCTTGCCAAGCCTTTTAATAATTGCGGGAAGCAAACTCTTAAAAATATTGCAACACCAATAGAGGTATGGAGTACTGGACGAATTAATGTTGGTTCTAAGGGGCTTAATAGAAAGGAAAGTGATAATCTTGTTATTTCTGTCATTCCAGTTCTTGGCTCTGATAATTCTGTTTCTCCATTTGCCCAATCTCTTACTGACAATCTAGCCAAACAACTTGATACAAAGGAGTGGATGGACTCAATGATACAGAAACATCCGAGTGACGAAGATTTTCAATTGTCAACTTCAGTTTCAATAGATGCAGGACGGTTTATTGTTAGTGCTGTTCTTAAAGCTCCCGGTGGTAAGAACCTCTGGTCAGACAAAATGGCAGGCAATTTAAAACAAATTAATCAGTTAGCCGACGCGGTTGGTGATAAAATCTCTAATCAGGTCCTCATGGAAATTATGAAAGTAAGGACAAAATACAAGTAGTCTATAAATTAGGGTAACTATTGTGACCAATAAAATATTTGATGTTGTTGTTGTCGGTGCTGGATTTGCAGGTATATCTGCTGTTCATAAACTAAAAAAACAAGGACTTAAAACGATTGTTTTTGAGGCTGGTGGAGGTGTTGGTGGAACTTGGTATTTTAATAAATATCCAGGTGCAAGATGCGACACACATAGTATGGAATATTCTTATCAGTTTTCTGAGGAATTACAGCAAGATTGGGAATGGAGTGAAAAATATGCTACGCAACCTGAAATCCTGCGATATTTAGACCATACAGTCGATCGTTTTAATCTTAGGGAAAATATAAGACTTAATACCCGAGTTGAAAAATTAATTTGGAAACAGGATGATTCTCAATGGGAAGTGAGCATCTCCACAGGAGAATTATTTCTAACAGATTATGTGGTCATGGCCACGGGCTGTCTTTCAAAGCCAAATCTTCCTAATATTAGAGGGATTGATACTTTTTCAGGTGAAATTTATCATACTTCAAGATGGCCAGAGAAAAAACCCGACTTTGCTTCAAAAAACGTTGGCATTATAGGCACTGGTTCTTCTGGCATACAATGTATCCCATTGATTGCTAAGGAAGCAAATCATCTAATTGTTTATCAGAGAACACCAAATTATAGTGTACCTGCTAGAAATGAAGTTTTATCTGAAGATTTTGTCAAAGATATAAAATCAAGATATCAGTTATTTAGAGAAGATAATTATAAGCAAGGATTTGGACTTAATTTGCCCCTAAATGATATATCTGCTCTAGATGTATCAGAAGAAGAAAGAACAGAGGCGTTTGAAAGACAGTGGCAGAAAGGGGGATTAGGTTTTCTCACTTCATTTAATGATATACTTTTTAACATGGAGTCAAATGTCCATGCGCAGAATTTTATTAGGAATAAAATAAAAACAATAGTCAAGAACCCATTGGTTGCTAAAAAACTCATGCCTAACACACCTGTGGCTTGCAAGCGTCTTTGCGTTGATACGGATTACTATGAAACATTTAATCTACCTAATGTAGAATTAGTAGATATAAAAATGAACCCGATTGATTTCATTAAATCAAAATCGGTGGTATTGGGAAACACAGAGCATAAACTAGATACTTTAATTATTGCGACAGGTTTTGATGCAATGACCGGAGCCCTAACAAATATTGAGATTATTGGAAAAGATGGTGAATCTATAAAAGATAAATGGAAGACTGGTCCGTCAGCTTATTTAGGTATTGCTATTTCAGGCTTTCCAAATTTTTTTATGATCACAGGGCCGGGCAGTCCATCAGTTCTATCCAATATGGTTCCGTCAATCGAACAACATGTAAATTGGATAAGCGACTGCATTAAGTTTTTAAAAAATAAAAACTTTGTCTCAATTGAAGCTGAATTAAACGCTCAACACTCTTGGATGGAGAAAGTGAATAAAATTAGTGATCAAACAATCTATCCGCACTGTCAATCTTGGTATTTGGGAACCAACATTAAGGGAAAGAAACAAGCTTTTACTGCTTATCTCGGTGTACCACCGTATATAGATGAATGTAGAGAAGTCGTTGATAGTGGATATAAAGGTTTTTATCTTTCAAAATAGCTATAATAATCTGAATATTTAATAAATGTGTACTTATAGATACATGAATTTAGTGAATTATGGTTTCTTACTGAATAACTTCCAAGGATCATAATAATATGTACTAAATTATACACAAAATACATTATTAAGTAGATAATTATAAGTGTTTACTAATTGGTAAACATTATAAAGCCAAGTCTTTTGTAAAAAAATCATAAAGTCTTACAAAATGATTGCTGTCAGAGCCGATTTTATGTTTGGCATATTTTACTGCAGCATTTGACGAAGTTTTGAAATCTCTCTCAGATATTGCAATTATAGCTCTTGCTGCATCATCTGCATTTCCAGTTTTATAAATTTCTGAATATATAGGTCCAGAAAAACCTGAAGCACCGCCTTGGTTTGGTACAACTATAGGGAGGCCTGATGCTAAAGCCTCTGCAATTACTCTTCCATACGTTTCAGAAGCAGAACCATGTGCAAGTAGGTCGGAACTTGCCATTAAATTTGCTAAATGATCCCTATTGTCTTCTTGACCTGCAATGTAAATATTAGGCGTACCTTTGGACCATCGTTCCACCCATGGTCGGATCAAACCATCGCCGATGACGTAAAGTCCTATGTTTTTAAATTCCTGAACTTTTTTTATTGCCTGAAAGAGCATCTTAAGGCGTTTTTCTGGATGGTGTCTTCCAACGTTAAGCGCTAAAATAGCATTATCATGCAAATTACACTTTTGAAGCATGGATTTTCTTAAGGCATTATTTCTTCGATTTGAGTTAAAATGTGATAGTTCAACACCAAAAGGAATCGAATGAACGTTATTTAATCCATAACTTGAAAAACGAGATGCTAACCAAGGACTACCAACAAGTGTTACGTCAAACATATTGCTTAGACGAATAAGATATTTCCAGAAAAAATTAAAAATGTGATCAATTTTGTTAATTGTTAAATAACGATCTAAAAGTGTATAAGCGTACACTGCAACTGGATCAGTATGCATAAATAAAACTTTTAATGGCTTTTTTTGGCCCTTTGCAGGGGTCCATTTGCCAGAAATCCAGCCACCCCTCCAAGGAGAGGCACCTACTAGTACATCTGGTTTTTCACTTTGGATAAGGGTGTTTAAATTATTATCTCGAGAAAAGACATGGTATCGAGGATCAATAAATAATGCAGGTGATTTAACGAAAACTATTTTCCCTCCAGGATAAATTATTTCATTATTTGATTTTCCTGGGGCTATAATCGTTGTTGAATGTCCAAGCGCAGCAGATGAGTCTAGTTTTTGGTGAGTATAGGTTTTTACGCCTCCACCTCGTTCACTATAGAATTCTGCAACTTCAACAATTTTCATAAATTATATTTCATAAATTGGTAACTTATTTTGAGTTATCTAAATATATATTTTTATATGTTATGATTAGACTTATTAAAGTTAAAAGATGTTATAAAAAAAATAAAGAAATTGAAAAATTGATTAAGAGCACCTGAGACTAAAAAAAGAGCGGTTAGAACTGTAATATCTGCATTTATATATCCAGCTAGACTAACGTTTAAAGCTGAAAGAGTTAAATCTTTATTTGGAATTAATGGTACGCGAGTAACAAGCATATTTGCTGTTAGAAATAATAGCCATGAAGAGAGAGGAATTTCTGGTAATACAAGAGTCCACTGAAGCATTTGCAAGGTAGTGAGAAATAATAACCTAAGAGTATGGATGCTAAATACGATGGCTGCAATTTTATTACTTAATTCCAAAAGATACTTATTTAAGAATATAAAAACTAACAGCATAATTAGTCCAATAAGTATAGAAAATATTATGTATGAAAGATTTTTGGGGTTCGATGAGAGTACGAAATCAATTTGACCAGAAAAGAAAATTAGAGCAATCAAAAAAATAGTTAAAAGATTAGATGACAATCCAGATAAAATGTTTACATCTTTGATTTTTGAAAAAATGTGTACGTTGGAATAATTAAGATTATTACAAGCCCAATTGAAGAAAAATAGATCACCGAAATAATCGATTACTCCAAAATTAAATACTCTTTTACGAAGAAAAATATGAATACTGTTTAAAAAGGATAATTTCCATAAAAGTCGGTATACTATGAACTCCAATATAGGCTGGGTGAAATATATAATAATAAAAAGAAGATAGAATGAGGGTACTTTTGGCATTGCCATAAGAACATCATTCCAACCTATTATTGATACTTTATAACCTAGATATACTAAGATAAATCCAAAAAAGATGACTCGAATTATAAACAAAACACCTTTTTTAAACTTGAGATGAGGTTTATTTTTTGATGAAATAAAACCACTGATATATTTAAAACCGAGCTTCATTATTATAAAAAAAAGATTTTTGATTAGTAATGTTTGCTGAACTTTCGTAATAAGGATATATAAAACTTAAAAGTAAAGAAAGAATAATTTTCTTGTTCTTCAATGAATCACTCAGCTGGATTAACAATTGATGGAACATGAAGACTATTTTGCATATTAAGATTATTGATCTGACATTTTTGGTAACTTAGTATTGCTTGTCTATAATTCTTAATCATACTTTCAAGGATTGAATCCCAGTCATAGCGTTTTGATTTTTCATAGGAATTATTACCCATAAGTTTACGGTATTTAGGGTTATTTATCATTTTTGTTAAGGTTTGAGCATAGAGGGGAACATTATTTGGATCAATTAGATATCCATTTTGGCCATTAACTACCAGTGACCTGCTTCCAGTTGCATTGGCACATAAGCACGGTAGACCAGAGGCCATTGCTTCTAAGGTAACATTTCCAAATGTTTCTGTTTGGCTTGGGTTAAAAAAAATATCTGAGGATGCATATGCTTTAGCAAGATCATTGCCTTCAAGGAAACCTGTAAAAATTGCTTTAGGTAGACGCTTTTGTAATGCATACCTCTCAGGCCCTTCGCCAACTATTAGAATTTTATGATTAATGCCTCTATTTTCTATATATTTAATAGTTTCTACAAATACATCTAGCCCTTTTTCTAAGACTAATCTACCAACAAACCCTACTACAATATCATTATCAGAAATACCAAGTGTCTTTCTCCACTTGATATTTCGCATCGACGGGTTAAAGACTGAACGATTAACACCCCTACTCCAAATACGTACATCCTTGCCCATAGAGTTGCCAGCCAGTTCTTGAGCCATAGACTTACAAGGTGCATAAACATGCTCGCAAGAATTATAGAAATAGCGCATATACTTTATTATGTATTCTTTAGCCCAATCAGCATTATAGTACTTTAGATAAGTTTCAAAACGGGTATGAAATGAGGAAACCGCAGGGATTCTCCATCGTTTTGCAAGTTTTAGTGCACTATAACCTAGATAATCCGGGACTGCGATATGGAAGAGGTCAGCGTCAAATTGCTCAAGCTTTTTTTGAACTGAACCACGTATTCCAAGTCCTAGCCTATATTCACTTCGACCAGGCAGTGCAAGAGATGGTACCGAAATAAGTGTACCTGCATGTTTAAAGTTGGCATTTTTAGTTGTAGGAGAAAAAACAAGAACATTCATGTCTTTTTTCTCAAGGTGGCTAACAAGCTTATTTAGTGCTCTGACAGGGCCGTCCATAACATAATTATAGTTTCCAGAAAAAAGAGCAATTTTTAATGGTCGAGCTTGGCAATGCGATAAAGGATCTTTTATACTTTGTTCTTTTATATAAATATTCATTGTTCTACTCAATGCATATATTGCAACATAAATCTATAGAAACTTGATCAATTAATTAAGCTCTTTGTATTAGCTTTTGTAATTCAAGAATAAATAATGTCATGAAACTTTCAATATTTTTAATAAATGTGCAACACAGAATTATAAAAATATAAGAAATATATAAAATTTATTTTTTTCAAAATTGATTAAATAATTTCCGATAGTGCATTAATACAAGTTTTGACGTTGTTTAAAGATGCGCCATATCCCATTAGGCCTATTCGCCAAATTTTTCCAGATAGTGCCCCCAAACCTGCACCAATTTCAAGATTATATTCTCTTAGAAGTCTGGCTCTAATTTCCGCCTCATTAGATTTGATTTTATCGGGAAGCAAAATAGCATTCAGCTGGGGAAGTCTTGATTTTTCATCTACAAGAAAAGAGAAGCCAAGGTTTTCTAATCCTTTTTTTAGCTCTAAATGAACAGCCTCATGTCTTTTCCATGAATTCTCAAGTCCTTCTTCATTTAAAATTCTTAAACTCTCATAAAGGGCATACATTGCATTTATTGGGGCTGTATGATGATACGCTCTGGAAGAACCGCCTTGCCAATATTGCATTACAAGGGAAAGGTCCATAAACCAACTTTGTACTTTAGTTTTACGATTTTTAACAACTGTTAATGCATTCTCAGAAAAACTTAGTGGGGATAAGCCTGGAGGACAAGATAGGCATTTTTGGCTTCCAGAATAGACAGCATCAATCTTCCACTCATCAAGATGAATAGGAATGCCCGCAAGAGAAGTCACAGTATCCATGATTGTCAAACAATCATATGATTTAGCTAAATTTGACAATTCCATTGCATCTGAGCAAACTCCAGTCGATGTTTCAGCATGAACAAAAGCAAGGATTTTTGTATCAGGATTCTGTTTAAGGGCTATTTCAACCTTGTTTAGGTCTATTGGTGTGCCCCACTTATCCTCAATGATAATTGGATAACCACCACAACGTTCAACATTTTCCTTCATTCGGCCACCAAATACACCGTTGATACAAACAATAACCTTATCGCCGGGCTCTACCAGGTTTACAAAGCAGGTTTCCATTCCAGCTGAGCCTGGGGCAGATAGGGGAAAAGTTAGTTCATTTTTTGTCTGGAAAGCGTAACGTAGAAGATTCTTTATTTCATTCATTAACTCAATAAATTCAGGATCAAGGTGCCCAATTATATTTTTAGACATTGATTCCATTACACGTGGATCAATATTTGATGGACCAGGTCCCATGAGAATTTTTTGGGTAGGGTTAAAAGAGTTATATTTCATTTATCTGCATTCATTTATTTGTTGTAATTTAAAATCATCAATACTATTAGATACCCTAGCGAAAGATAAAAATTAAGTCTTAATTTATTTTTGTAAATCCTTATTAATTTGAGGCCTAATAATGAATTTTTTCCATTTAAAATTGATCGCATTATAAATAAATTACGTATTTAAATTATGGAAAAATGTAGATTGATAAATTTAATATGAATTCAAATAACAATCCACAAAGCCTAAACGAGGCTATAAAGTTCAGCCGAACTCATCATGAATTTGAAGATGATGTTCTTACGGATGATGCACTCAAATTCCTTACATGTCTTCACGAAAACTTTGACCTTGAAAGAGAAGATCTTATTAGACATAGGCAAGTCGTCCAAAATAAATTGGATGATGGATGGAATCCTTCTTTTTTAAATGAAACTTTAGAGATTAGAGAGTCTAATTGGAAAGCAGCTAACCCGCCTTCAGCCTTAGTTGATAGAAGAGTCGAAATTACAGGACCAGTAGACCGGAAAATGATTATCAATGGTATGAATTCAGGTGCAAATGTTTTCATGGCAGATTTTGAGGATTCATGTTCACCGACATGGGACAATATAATATCAGGCCAAAAAAATTTATTTGATGCAGTTTCTGGTTCTATTAGCTTAAAAGATAAG